>QHXC01000186.1 GCA_003222815.1 Acidobacteriota bacterium
ATTACTCATTCCCGCCGTAGCGCTGACCGTAACGCTGGCCGGCGGGTTTGCCTCAGCGGCCGTGCAGGCCGCGGTGTCGCAAAAGGGAAACGAGAACCGCAAGACCGTTTGGGATGGCGTGTTCACCGCGGTTCAAGCAGAGCGCGGCAGAGATGCTTACGCGGTTCATTGCGTATCGTGCCACGCGGACGACCTTCGGGGCATGGGTGGGCCGGCGCTCAAAGGTCAGGAATTTATGGACAAGTGGCGAGAGGACAGCGTGAAGAGCTTGTTCACTTTCATCCAGACCAATATGCCACAGCGCGCTCGTTCAAGCCTCAGCGAGAAAACCTATGTCGATATCGTGGCCCACATCCTCGCGGTAAACATGTTTCCAGCCGGTTCGGAGGAACTGAGTACCGATGCGCTCGGCAGTATCCAGATCGTCGGAAAGGACGGCCCGGCCCCAATACCGGAATTCGCGCTCATCGAGGTGGTCGGCTGTTTGTCTCAGGGTTCCAACGCTGCGTGGACGTTGACAAACGTTTCCGCCCCGGTCCGGACCCGGAATCAGGAAGGAGCGACAGCTGCGGAATTGCAGGCCTCTGCGGCCAGGCCGCTAGGGACCGGCACATTCCGGCTGGTATACGTTGATTCTTTGCGCTCCGGTTTCCTTCCCGAACCCCACGTGGGCCACAAGCTGCATGCCAAGGGTTACCTACTCAGAAATGATGACAAAGGCGACGGCCTGAGTGTCACCTGGCTGGAAGCGGTCGCTCCGACGTGTTCGAACTGAAGGAAGGTTTGCATGAAAGAATACGCTTTCATGATTTTGGTCGTGTTCGCTCTGGTTGCGGCCGCTTTTGCCCAGACCACGAATGGTAAATACGAGGTCACGTTCTTTGGTGCGCCTCCCCGCGGACAAGACGTGTGGAACTTGCCACGGTCGGTTGCCGTCGATGGCAAGGGATCGATCCTCATATTCAGGGCCTCCCAGCCGCCGGTCCTCATTTTCAACCGTGCGGGAGAGCTCCAGAAAACCTGGGGTGACGGTTTGTTTCCCGATGGACACAGCATCGATTTCGACAATGAAGGGTTTCCCTACTGACGTCGCCATTGCCCGGAACGGTGACATCTTCGTGTCGGACGGTGACAGCAACTCCCGCGTCGTGCACTTCTCAAAGGATGGAAAGTTCATCAAGATCATTGGCGGCACCAAGGGATCACAACCTGGCCAATTCGATCATCCTCATGCCCTCGCTATCGACTCGAAAGGCCGCTTGCTCGTTCTTGACCAGCAAATGGAAGCGCACAACGCGCGCGTTCAGGTTCTCGATCAGAATGGAACGTTTCTCGAGCAGTGGAAACTCGGCGGGAGGCAACCGACCGGAATCGCTATCGCCGCAGACGACACGGTCTACATCGCGGATACGGATGCCAATTCGATCACGATCTTTAAGAACGGAAGACCAGTCGACGTGATCGGTAGTTTACAGGCCCGGCCGCACAACCTCGCACTGGATCCGGGAACCGGCGTGTTATACATGGTCGATCCCGTCACGCAGCAGAGGGCTGGAGGTAATGCGGCGAACAACCCGGATGCACCCGGTGGGTTTATTAAGCAGGTCATAAAAAAGAAGTAGTCGGCAACCGGAATTTGGGGACGGTCGCGACTACACTTACCGGAGTGCAATACCGACTCTGGTTGTTAGCCAATGCGTGGCGGGGTCTCGGTCAGGCCTGAACAATCTGAACGCCGATCCCCTGGGGATCCTTGACATGAAACCCGGCGTCAAGGTTCTCTTCCGGATTTGCCCCACGCTGCTTCAGGTACCGTGTGACCGACTCCTTGTTGAACGAGTCGACCCCGATCGCGAAGTGATCCACCAAGCCGGTTGGGCTCTTGTGGTGGAGGGAGACGAGGGTCTTCGTCATCCCGAGTCGCACGATTTCGTTGGGCTTGTCCTCGCTCACCACAGACAGACCGAACAAATTTTGATAAAAAGCGATTGAACGCGGCAAATCGCTGACCTGAATGCTGACGTGGTCGATCTTCGCGACTTTGAATCCGGCTTCTTGAGATCCAGCCGCGGATGCCGTACCGCTCGCGGCGGCCAGCATCGCCAGACCCTGAATCAATTCCCGGCGCGTGAGCGTGCCTGTGTCGAAGCGTTTCAACAGATCGGAAATGACAGCTTCCATATGGACCTCCTTGCGTTAAAAGATGGAGAGTTTACACCCTGCGCGGTGTCGCTGTTAGGAAAAATAACGGCCTTTTGAACGCGGGCTAAAGCCCGCGGCGACGAGCTTGAAATTCAACCGGCGTCGACATTAACGTCATTTTTTGCTTGACCCTGCTGCGTTTGAGAACCTATGTTGGGCGCTAGTTAACTGCTGCTTTTACATCGCTCCGCAACGCCATTTTTGCTGGAGATGTCGTGCTCCGAAGAATCGTGATTTGGACTGGAATGGTGTTGGCGAGCTACGTGCCGGCTGCAAGTCTGCAATCGCAAAATACCGTTCCGACGTCCGCGAAATCCGTTGGGCAATCCGCGTCAGCAAACCGCGCACTTCTGGATACATATTGCGTCACGTGCCACAACCAAAAGTCTGCGACAGCGGGGCTGATGCTCGACAAAGTGGATCTCGAGAAAGCCGGCGAAGACGCGGCGGTGTGGGAAAAAGTAGTGCACAAGCTTCGGACGCGCGCGATGCCTCCTGCAGGCAAACCCCGGCCAGACGCGTCCAGCTATAACTTCCTGATCACTCACCTGGAAACCGAACTCGACCGTGCGTCCGCAGCCAAACCTAACCCGGGCCGGCCGGCGATTCATCGTCTCAATCGCGCCGAATACACCAATGCAATTCGGGACTTGCTTGCGGTCGACATCGACGGGGAATCGCTGCTCCCTGTCGACGAAGTGGACCATGGATTCGACAACATAGGGGACGCCCTCTCCGTAACGCCGGTCTTGCTCGAGAGGTATATGTCCGCTGCGCGCGCGATCGGTCGTATGGCCGTGGGAGAGCCGGAGATCCGTCCATTTTCCGAGACATATGAAATCCCCAAGTTCCTCACGCAAGATGATCGCATGAGCGATGATCTGCCGTTTGGGTCTCGTGGCGGAATCGCGATTCGCTATTATTTTCCCGCCGATGGTGAGTACACCGTTCGGGTGTTCCTTCAAAGGAATTCAAGGGATTACATTCGAGGACTCGCCGAACTACATCAACTCGACTTCCGGCTGGATGGCGAAAGAATCAAGCTGCTGACAGTCGGCGGCGGAGCTGAACTCAAGGGTGAACCAGGACCGATTTTTTCACAGGCCGCTCGAGTAGGGGATCCCTCAAGCGAGACATACGAACACGGCGGAGTTGAGGAACACCTGGAAGTGCGCTTTCGGGCGAAGGCAGGCCAGCGGTTGGTTGCCGTGACTTTCTTGAGTAAGAACGCAATACCTGAAGGTGTATTCCAGCCGCCTATGACACAGTTTCAGCTGGTTCAGTACAAGGGCGGTAACCCGTATATCGACAATGTCGTCATCAGTGGGCCGTATGACGTCACAGGCGTGGCGGACACACCCAGCCGGCAGAAGATTTTTGTGTGCCGCCCCACCGGCATCACAGACGAAGAGGCCTGCGCCAGGAAGATTCTCTCGACGCTAGCACGTCGCGCGTATCGCCGGCCCGTGACGGATAAAGATGTACGAACGTTGCTGCGCGTTTATGAAGTCGGCCGAAGCGAAGGGGGCTTTGAAGCAGGAATTCAGGCCGCTCTTCAAAGAATACTGGTCGGTCCCGAGTTCCTGTTCCGCATTGAGCGCGACCCGGCAGATGTAGCTCCGGATACGACATACCGCATCAGTGATCTGGAACTGGCCTCCCGTTTGTCGTTTTTCCTGTGGAGCAGCATACCGGATGATCAACTCTTGGACTTAGCCGAAAGAGGAGAGCTTAAGGATCCTGGGATATTCGAGCAGCAAGTGCGTCGCATGCTTGGCGACCCCCGCTCCGGAAGCCTGGTGGACAATTTCGCTTCGCAGTGGCTTTACCTGCGCAATATCGGCTCGAAGACGCCCGATCCGAAGTTGTTCCCCGAATTCGATGAGAACTTGCGTCAAGCATTCCAGCAAGAGACGGAGCTTTTCCTTGAAAGCACACTGCGCGAGAATCAGAGCGTATTGAGATTATTGGATGCAAACTATACGTTTCTTAACGAACGTCTGGCCCGTCATTACGGAATTCCGGACGTTTACGGCAGCCACTTTCGGCGTGTGACGCTCGGCGCGGAATTGGATGCGCGCCGCGGGCTCTTGGGTCAAGGCAGTCTCCTGACCGTCACCTCGTATGCCAACCGAACGTCCGTAGTTTTGCGGGGCAAGTGGCTGCTGGAGAACATGCTGGGCGCGCCGCCACCACCGCCGCCTCCTAATGTTCCGAGTTTGGAAGACAGCGGAACCGATGGCAAGCCGCTGCCGTTGCGCCAACTCATGGAGAAGCATCGCAAGAATCCGGGCTGCGCGAGTTGCCATGCGGCAATAGATCCTTTAGGATTCGCGCTCGAAAGACGGCACACGACTCGAGGGCCCGTCCGGCGTTCGAAACGTGTTGCTGAGCCGGCCCGAAGAGTTTGTCACTGTGTTTGCGGAAAAAATGCTGGTCTACGCTTTGGGCCGAGGAGTCGAGTACTACGATGTTCCAGCCATTCGCAAGATTGTGCGGGAAGCCGCACGACAAGAGTACCGCTGGTCGTCATTAATCCTAGCTACCGCCAAAAGCATGCCGTTTCAGATGAGGAGGTCGCAAAAGCCATGAGCGGAGCGAATGTAAGCCCGACAGGGCGCAACGATCAAATAATGATGATTTTCAAGAAGGCCATCCCGCGCCGCACATTTATACGAGGCGTCGGAGTGACGCTCGCCTTACCACTTTTGGATGGAATGATTCCCGCGCTCGCCGCTCCGGACAAACCGGTGAAGCGCTTTTCCATCGTCTACGTTCCAAACGGTAGAATCATGGAACAATGGACACCGAAGACGGATGGTACCGGTTTTGAGCTGCCTCTTCTTCTGGAGCCTTTCGCCCCGTTCCGTGACCGCCTACTCGTTGTAACGGGTTTAACTCTGAATATCGCTAAGCATTTTCCCGGTGAGGAAGTTGGGGTGCACGAGCGCCCCTGTGGCGCGTACCTGACGGGCGTTCATCCGAAATGGACCGATGGCGCCGACATTCACAACGGAATTTCACTGGATCAGATCGTTGCGAAGGAATTCGGCAAGTACACGCAACTGGCATCGCTCGAAGTCAGTTTGGATTCCGCCGGAACTTTAGGAGCCTGTGAAAAAGGCTGGAGTTGCGCCTATATCAATACGCTCTGTTGGCGAAGTCCAACGACGCCGATACCCATGGAAAACAATCCGCGCAGGGCATTCGAACGCCTGTTCGGCGACGTCGGAAGCACGGAATCCGCAGAACGGAGAGCCATTCAGCGGAGGAACAACAGCATCCTCGATTCATTGAGCGAGGCGACGGCTGACCTTATCCGGGGGCTAGGTCCGGGCGATCGCGCCAAGATTTCCGAGTATCTCGACTCCATTCGTGATATTGAGCGTCGCATCCAGATCGCGGAACAGGAAAGCTCCCGGGATTTGCCATCGTTGGCGCGGCCTTCCGGCGTCCCCGCCACATTCCAGGAACACGCCAGGTTGATGTTTGACTTGCAGGTTCTGGCCTTCCAGGCCGATCTCACGCGGATGATTACTTTCATGGTGGGCCGCGAAAAGACGGATCGACCTTACCCGGAAATCGGAATTCCCGACGCACACCACCCGCTGACCCATCACGCCGGAGATCCCCAGAAAATAGAGAAGGTGGTCCGGATTGAAGCCCTGCAAGCCAAGATGTTTGCCTACTATCTGGAAAAGCTCCGATCGACACCTGATGGTGATGGCTCCCTGTTGGATCATATGGTCATCAACTACGGATGCGGCATCAGTGAAGGCAATGGGCATTCGGTCGTCAATCTGCCCCTGGTGTTGGTGGGCGGGGCGAGCTATTTCAAGGGTGGCCGTCATGTTCGCTATCCGAAAGGTCCGCCGCTCTCGAATCTCCACCTGACCTTGCTGGACAAATTGGGGATTCCCGTGGAGAACTTCGGCGACAGCACTGGCAAGCTCGATCTCCTCGCCGTGTAAACTGCGCGGCCGGTTTATTCTACTATGGTGGGTTTCTTGGATTTTTGGAGATTTTTTTGCTGCGAATTGCGCGAATGACGCGAATGGGCCGCACAGAATTGTCCACATTGCAGTAATTGCGGGCGGCCCATTCGCGTCATTCGCGCAATTCGCGGCTCAGATTTTGGTTGGGTCTATTGACCGCCGCTACAGCTCGCAGAGGAAACCTGTCACATTTATGAATCAAGCATCTAAAGGTTGGGTTCTCTGGGCGATAGTGGCTCTGCTAGGCGCTGCCAGCTTTGCTGCTACCGCAGACGATCTTCGGCTCGTGGACGCCGTGAAGAACAGAGACCGTGCGGCAGTGCGTTCCCTCCTGGAGCAACATCTAAATGTAAATGCTGCACAGCCGGACGGAACTACCGCTCTGGCGTGGGCCGCCAACAGGGACGATTTGGAAACAACGGACCTTCTGATTCGCGCCGGCGCCAAAGTGAACGTGGCCAATGACTATGGAGTGACACCGCTGTCGCTGGCTTGCACGAATCGAAGTGCTCCCATGGTCGAGAGGCTATTGAAGGCCGGAGCGGATCCCAACGCGGCGCAGTGGACCGGGGAAACGCCGCTCATGGTGTGTGCGCGCACGGGAAACGTGGAAACGATGAAATTGTTGCTGTCCCACGGGGCGGATCCGAATGCGAAGGAGACCCAGCAAGGGCACACCGCTCTGATGAGGGCAGTTGCCGAGAAACATCCGGAAGTCGTACGGGCGCTGATTGAGCGCGGAGCGGATGTTCGCGCACGTTCGAAGGGCGGTTTCACGGCGTTGCTGTTTGCAAGCCAGCAGGGGGATGTGGCCTCCGCACGGAGTTTGCTGGCGGCTGGAGCGGATGTTAACGAGGCAACTCCGGAGAACGGAACCGCTCTGGTAATGGCGGCCGCCAGCGGCCGGCAAGAGTTCGCAATTTTTCTGCTGGAGAATGGGGCAGACCCGAATGCAGCGGATGCGTACGGGGTTACTGCTTTGCATTACGCCGTGCCGCGAGGAATCGCAGGCATCGATTCGGTTTCAATTGTTTTCAGACCCTTCCACGAGGTGCCGCCCAATATGCGGGAATTGGTGAAGGCACTTCTCGCGCACGGAGCGAATCCGAACGTGCAGATCGCGAAAGATTTTCCGCCTTATTCGCGATCGCCTTATGCGCTACAAGCGAGTCTCGCCGGAGTGACACCGTTTCTATTAGCGGCCGCGGCCGCCGACACTGATCTCATGCGTATCCTGTTGGGCGGAGCCGCCGATCCGCATATCAAGTCTAAAGATGGGGCCACCGCTTTGATGATGGCTGCAGGAGTAGGCCGAGTTGATGAGCGAGAAAACGAACAGGAGGATGCCAACGCTTTAGAAGCGGCAAAGCTGGCACTGATGCTTGGAGACGACATCAATGCCGCAAACGACAAGGGACGGACGGCATTGCATGGCGCGGCCGGTATTGGAGCGAACGCGTTAATCCAATTCCTCGTCGAGAAGGGTGCCAACTTGAACGCGAAAGACCGCGGGGGATATAGTCCGCTGGCAGTGGCGGCAGGCCTCGCTCCTCGGGGCGGGGATAGTGCGAGCAGGGTTTATAAGGGCACCACGGATCTGCTTCTGAAGTTGGGAGCCCAACCTCTACTCTCGCCCCGCTCGAGCCCCGGTAATGAAGTCGAGCCGCGCTAATCTGAATAAATCTATTCGCCGGCGGCGAGTTTTTCCTTCGTCACCTTTATCACTGCGTCGAACCATTCGTTGATTTTCGCCGGTCCCAGTACGGCGGGATGAGCGCCTGGGCCGCGGCTCGCGAGACCTTTCGCAAGCTCGTCCAGCGTACGCGGCATCAGCCATGGATGGTTCGACAGCATGACCTCCCACGGACCCAACTGTTTGAGACGCTCAACACTTTTGAGGAACGTTGGTGTTTCGGCGGAACCGAACTGCATGCCGAGGCCGCCCGGACTCAACGCGCGATATGTTTTGCCGCCATCGCGAACCTGATATTCGATCGATGTCGCGCCAGGCGTGTGGCCCGGGGTCACGTAAAACTTGAACGTGGCCTCTCCGAGCGTAATCGTCTGGCCATCCTTGAGGACGAGATCTCGCGCGATGGCGGGTCCTGTATTCTGCTGGCCCTGACCGCGTCCCTGCGGCTGCTCGATGACAGCCCAATCTTCAGCCGACATTCCGACCTGCGCGCGGGTCACTTGCTTGATCTTGCCTGCGCCGCCCAGGTGATCCGTATGCGAATGCGTGCCCGATAGGGCGCAGCCATCAAACGATGAGCGGCTGCGAGGCGCAACTAGGAATGAGTTGACACCTCCAGTTAGCGAAACCTACTATTGTCGGCAAATTAGCCCAAAATGCGAAGTTTCAGATCGAGGGAATCTATGAGAAAGTTGCTCACACTTTTCGTCGTTGTTGCGGGCTTTTGGACAGTCGTCGTCTTCGCTCTGGTTTCGGACGCTCTTGCCCAGACTCCGAAATACAAATACGAGATCACAAAATTTGGCGCGCCCTTCCCGAATGCAACGGGGGCCGCCAGAGACACCGTATCGGTAGCTGCCGATGGCAAGGGATCGATTCTCGTGTTGAGACGCTCCAATCCGCCGGTCCTTATTTACAACCGTGAGGGAAAACTCGTGAACTCCTGGGGCACGGGTCTTTTCGTCGACACACACAACATCGATGTCGACCGGTTCGGGTTCGTCTGGATCGGCGACAGAAATGGCCAGATGGTCTATAAGTTCACGATGGACGGAAAGCAGCTCATGTCTATTGGAACGAAAGGCGTCAAGGGCGACGATACTTCGAAGACTTCCTTTAATCGCGCGAGTGACGTTTTCGTTGCTCCCAACGGCGATATCTTCGTCGCGGATGGTTATGAGAATCACCGCATCGTCCAATTCTCGAAGGATGGAAAGTTCATCAAGATCATTGGCGGCATCAAGGGGAAAGAGCCGGGCCGATTCGATGCCGTACATGGAGTCCAGATGGACTCGAAAGGCCGCCTGATTGTCCTGGACCGTCACGACGACGACCCGCGCATTCAAGTTTGGGATCAGAATGGAAAGTTTATCGAAGAGTGGGGCGGTCTCCACCTCACCATGGGGTCCGGATTCACGATGGACGACAACGACACGTTCTACGTCGGGGATACCAACGGTCATCAGCTCATCACCGTGAAGGATGGAAAAGTAATCGACAGGATCGGGGGTCTGCAGGTCGAGGCGCACCAAGCCACGAGGGACAGCGGAACCGGCGCATTATACCTGGCAGATACCGGTGCACCCGGTGGGATGATCTGGAAAGTCGTCATCAAGAAATAGGCGAGTCTCAGCTTCACATATCCAAACGGAGTCACCACCCTTGGCTACGATTGAATCTGCTGATAGGCTTCCGCAATCTCACTTCCGGTTGCGAACCAGACCCGGTCGTGCTTGTGGAAATGCGCAATCGCTTTTTTCAGGTACGGAGTGCGCCAGGGCTGTCCCGTCAGGAACGGATGGAGCGGAATCCCCATGATTCGCGCGGTTTTCTGGCTGTCGGCATAGAGTGTGTCGAACTGGTCCGTCAGCGCCTGGAGGTATTGCTCGCCGGTATAGCCCAGCCGGTTGATGAGTGACATGTCGTTGATGTCCATGCCGTAGGGAACCGCAAAAAGCTTTCCCTTCTTCACCTTCATCGGGAATGGCTGATCGTCGCTGTTCCAATCTCCGACATACATGACTCCTTCTTCGGCGAGGAGATCGAGGGTATTGAAAGTTTCCGTCAGCCCCGGCCCGAGCCAGCCGCGCGGCCGCTTCCCGGTCGCTTGCTCGATTGTCCGCAGCGTGCTCTGGATCACTTCCCGTTCTTCGCCCAGAGGGATGTTCTCCAGGTTCCAGCTGTTGGTGATTCCGTGACCCATGAATTCCCAGCCCCGTCTCTTCATCTCTTCGACGGCTTTCGGAAACACGTCGCAGACCTTTGCGTTGAGCGCCACTGTCGCCCGGACCCCTGCGGCATCGAGCACCTCCGCAATTCTCCACAGCCCCACCCGGATGCCGTAATCTCGCCAGGAGTAATTAATGACGTCGGGGACCCGGTTATTCGTATTGGGCGATATGGCCGCGCCCGCCGGCGAGTCAAATTGCCAAACTTCGACGTTGGGAATGATCCATATCGCGAGCGTTTTTCCTCCCGGCCACGTAAACGGCTTTCGATCAAAAATGAACGTGTCCTCGTAGCGCTCCGGTCTTCGGATGGTGGTACTTCTTTCCTGCACCCGCGCGCGGAACGGCCCTTGGAATCGAGAAGCCTCCGGCAGGACGGCAGCCCCGACCAGCCCCGAACTGCGGCCCAAAAAATCACGACGGTTCAGTCCCTTCGATCTCATCGCACTACCTCCGCATTTCGAAAAGATTCTACTGCTTCGCACGTTCTATTACGGAGAGGAAAAGAGAAGTCCTCACAGCGAAGGACAAGTGCCGCCGTAACGTGCTAAAAAGACCGCTCAAAAGCGGATTTGACCATATCATATATCGTGGTTGCCTATTTCCCAGTCCGCGCAGCGCAAGCGCGAAATTATTGCTCAAGACGCCTCGAAGGGAGACATCATGTTACTCATCCGCGACATCATGTATTGCAAACCCGGCAAGGTCCGCCCGATGGTCGAGAAGTTTCTCGCGATGGCGAAGCTCAGCGAAAAAAAAGGCAGGGGGAAAATGCGCATCATGACGGACCTGAGCGCCGAGCGGTACTGGACCGTGGTGTCGGAGATGGAAGTGCCGAGTCTGGAGGCGTTCATGGCGATGGGACAGGGTTCGGAGGAAATGAAGGAGTTCGAAAATATCATGAAAGGCTACCACGATCTCGTGGACTACGGACGACGGGAGATTTACACGATCGAGGGTTAGCCATCCCCACCGTACGTGCTGACCGAGCCGCAAGATGGTGAATGTGCTTGCACCGGACACGGTTGCGCAGTTGTCGATCGATCGGTTTGGGCCGGACAAGGATTCCCATGTCTGAACACCAGGGCGAAATGAGGATCGTGTCGATCAACGTAGGGCTTCCCCGTGAGATCCAATGGGGCGGAAAGACTGTTTGGACGTCCATCTTCAAGGTGCCAGTCACGGGCCCTGTCCGGGTTGAGCGGCTCAACGTAGACGGCGACCAGCAGTCCGATCTGACCGTGCACGGCGGCGTCGACAAGGCCGTCTACGCGTATCCGGCGGAGCACTACGAATTCTGGCGCGAGCAGCTTCCCGGTGTCGATCTTCCCTGGGGCGTCTTCGGCGAGAACTTCACAACTGAGGGTCTGCTCGAAGACACTGTTCAAATCGGGGACAAGCTCCAGGCCGGTTCCGCCGAGTTCGTCGTTACGCAGCCGCGCATGCCTTGCTTCAAGCTCGGGGTCCGTTTCGGCCGACCGGACATGGTGAAGCGCTTCCTGCACAGTGGCCGAACCGGTTTCTATCTGGCAGTGGCGAGGGAGGGCGAAGTCGCGGCCAGCGACGTTGTCACCCTGGTTGCTCGCAACGATCATGCGATCACCGTGGCCGACATTGTCGGCTTGTACACAGCGGACGCTACGAACCAGGATCTTCTGCGCCGGGTGGCCGAGTTACCGGCTCTCCCCGAGGGTTGGCGTGAATACTTTCGCAAGCGGCTTTGGGAGCCAGATGCCTGATGGGACGATATCTGATTAGAACCCGGATAACGTCTTGAGTTCTGAGTTGTGAGTCCTGAGTAAAACCTCTGACTCAAAACTCACTACTCAAAACTCACAACGCAAGGGCGGCGCAGCCGCATCCTTAAGCTCGGGATATCAAGGGCGCCAGCCCTTGCCTAGTTCGTCTCCAGGACCAGAAACATCAAACTCCCTTCGCGTTCAACCTGTAGCACGAGAGGTTCTCCTTGCTTCAGGCGATTCAGCTCGGAGCGGAGCGTGTCGATGCTGGTGATGCGGCGGCCATTCACGGCGTGGATGACATCGCCTTCTCGCGGCTGTGCGCCGAAATATAGAGGCGAGCCGGCCTGCGCGGCCACAAGGACGCCATCAGGGAAGCGGAGGCCGGACACGACTTGACGGACTCTGTCGTCGATGGTCAGGCCGAGAATTGCAAGCTTGGGAACCAGGTTATCTTCGGGGTTGACCATATCGGCAAAGCGTTCCGGATCGTCCTGGCTTTCGGAGACCGCGACTGTAGCCGCGAACTCCTTCTGGTCCCGGCGGACCTGCAGTTGCACCGTATCTCCAATGACGTATTGGTAGAGTTCCAACGCGAGATCGCGTACGTTTTGGAGCGGCCTGCCCCCAAGGCCCAACACCACGTCGCCGACCTGTATGCCGCCCCGGTCGGCTGGGCCCTCCGGTAGCACGTCTTCCACGAGCACGCCTTTTTCCGCGTCAAGGTTAAATGCTGAGGCCAGCGCCGGCGTGATCGTTCGAGCAAAAATGCCGATTTGGCCGCGATGCACGTGCCCATCCTTCTTGAGTGACGCGTAGACGTACCGGATCACGTTGCTGGGAATTGCGAAGCCTATTCCTTCGCTGCCGCCGGACTGCGACAAGATAAACGTGTTCATTCCAACCAGACGTCCCGCCGCGTCCACTAGCGGCCCTCCGCTGTTTCCGGGGTTGATGGGAGCATCCGTCTGGATGAAGATCCTCGGATCGTCTTCGCTCAACTGGCGCGCAGCCGCGCTCACGATCCCCATGCTGACCGAATTGTCCATGCCGAGCGGGCTGCCAAAGGCCAGCACAAGCTCGCCTTGTTTGAGGTCCGTGGAATTGCCGAAAGGCAGGGCCTGGAGACCCGTGGCTTCGATTTTCAAAAGCGCAAGGTCGAGCAGGCGATCTTTCCCAATGAGCTTTCCATCGAACATAGAACTTTGTTTGGGTACGCCATTTGCTCTGACGCGGATGGTGCGCGCGCCTTCAACCACATGCGCGTTGGTCATGATGTATCCATCCTCCGATATGATCACGCCGGAGCCCGTGCTGCGCTCTCTGGAAAGAACGCTCGCCCCGGTATGCTGTGCGTCGGACTCCAAGCCGTATCCTGTTGCAGTAATCTGTACCACTGACGGAGAGATCCGTCCGGAAAGATCCTGCAACGAGCGGCTGAACTCCCCGAGCGAGGCAGCGTTGCCGCTCCGGCTCTGAGCCCACGCCGGCGAGGCGAGAAACAGCAAGAACATAGCCACGGAAACTGATGCATTTGTTCTCATGAGGCATCTCACTCTTATAATGGGAATCCGAGCTATATCAGTATGCACGATCACACTACATCCTTCCACATCCCGGCGCATCCGGCGCCAACGTCAGACCTCCTGATCTCACCCAATTAATATGGCGAGCCAGTGAAAACAGATTGAGCCGGAATATGATTTGCGAAAGCCTGAGCGCAATTCGACCTTTTTGCGCGGCTCTTAACGCTGGGCGTGTGACCCACGCGTAAAAAACTCCTGGAAGCGTGTATTACCATTTTGGTAACATTGACATCATGTTCCCGCGCATGCGGCTATGCTCATCATCACGGAACTGCGCCTAATCGAGTACACCAAGCAGCGCCCGGAGGCGGCGAGTTCTCTCTTACGATGGGGAGCGCTGGCAAGAAGCGCAAAGTGGCGCGATCTGACTGAGACGCGCCGGACTTTCGCGCATGCCGATCCGGTGGGACAATGTAC
>QHXC01000655.1 GCA_003222815.1 Acidobacteriota bacterium
ATTTTCATATTGAGAACAGACCGCAGCGTCCGACTTTTTGTGCAAAGCCGCGTTGATGCGTGCGTGACGGGAATGTCGCGCACTCCTGTCGATCTCAACAAGCAATTTGTATCCTTCAAATACAAATTAACCTCGTCGGAAAAAGAAGGGCTGATCGGTAAGCGATACTCGGGTGCAATGAACTTTTGTATTTTGGCGGAGAGGTCATCGCGCTTAGGGATCGAAGGATCAAAGAATCCTTGACATGATTGACCCGTCCCGGATAGCGTCCGGAAATCAGGAGTCACGTTCGGCTCATAAACGTGTCGCCAGGGTGAGGGTTTGCGTCCGGCGGGCCTTGCCGTTTTGCCTGAGTGATTGAGCCACCACCCGCGAGCGACGGAGGTGATTCGTGAACACGAGAGTTCTCGCAATCGTTTGGGTAATGGTCATGTCGGTGCCCCGGGTCTCCGGCCAGTCGGGCCAGACCACGCAGGCGCCGAAGCCGGCCTCGAAGAACCCGGTCGTGACCCGTCCACAAACGACGCCGCCCGCCCCTGACGTCGCTACGCATCGTGCAGTCGTCGACCAGTATTGTGTGATTTGCCATAATGCGAAGCTCAAAACGGCCAACCTGCTGCTGGACCAACTGGACCTCGCACACCTTGGGGACCATGCGGAAATCGGGGAAAGAGTCGTCCGGAAACTTCGGGCGGGCATGATGCCGCCGACGGGAATGCCGCGGCCGGATCCGGCCACCCGCGAGTCGCTGATCCGCTGGATGGAGAATGAACTCGATCGCAGTGCGGTTACGAATCTGCCTCCGCCAGGTCTCCACCGCCTGAACCGCACCGAATACGCGAATGCGATTCGGGACCTGCTCGGGCTCGAAGTGGATGCCACGAAGTTCTTGCCGGCCGACGATTCGACTCACGGGTTCGACAACATCGCGGGGACGCTGACGATGTCGCCTGCACTGATGGAGGCGTACCTTTCCGCTGCGGGAAAGATCAGCCGTCTGGCGATTGGTGATGTGACGGCTCCGACGCAGGCCGTGTTCGACGTGCCCGCGGACACCGCGCAGAACTACCACATCGAGGGCCTGCCGTTCGGAACCCGGGGCGGCATCCTGATCAAATATCAATTCCCGGCCGACGGCGAGTATGTCTTCAAGGTTAGGGGCGTCGCGGGTTACTTCAATGCGGTGCTGGGCGGGATCAAGGGTGAGCAACTCGAGGTCACGGTCGACGGCGAGCGCGTGAAGCTATTCGATTGGGACCGGGAAATCGCGACTAGAAATAAGCTCGGCGGCGAGACTCCTCGCATCGCAATCAAGGCGGGCCTGGACACGGTCGGTGTGACGTTCCTCGCGACCAATGACGTGCCGGGCAGCGAGCTGAACAAACCATTTCTGCGAACCATGAACACCCCGGGCGAAATCCCGGGATTTTTGTTCTTTCCACACGTCGGCCAGGTCGTGATTGAAGGCCCCCACGGTGCCCAGGGCGCAAGCGATACGGCCAGCCGTCGCAAGATTTTCGTCTGCCGCCCGGCCAGCCCTCGCGATGAAGGAGCGTGCGCCCGCACGATCATTTCGACGCTCGTGAAGCACGCGTTCCGCCGCCCGGCGACGGCCGCGGACCTCGAGTTGTTGATGGAATTTTATCTGGAGGGCCGGAACGAAGGTGGCAACTTCGATCAGGGGATGGAAGCGGCGCTGCAGCGGATACTTGCGGATCCGGAATTTGTGTACCGTGGGGAACGCGAGCCCAAGGACCTGCCCGCCGGCAAGAGCTATCGCGTTAGCGACCTGGCGCTGGCCTCCCGGTTGTCCTTCTTCCTGTGGAGCAGCATTCCCGACGACGAACTGATCGATCTCGCCACACAAGGCAAGCTCAAGGATCCAGTCGTGCTCGAAAAGCAGGTGCACCGAATGCTCGCGGATCCGCGTGCCGAAGCGCTGGTCGCCAACTTCACGGGGCAGTGGTTGAACGTGCGGGCGCTGCGGACCAACGAGCCGGTCGTGAATCTGTTTCCCGACTTCGACGACAACCTGCGGCGGGCGTTCCAGCGGGAGACGGAACTGTTCTTCAGCAGCATTGTGCATGAGGACCGCAGCATCCTGGATCTGTTGACGGCGGATTACACATTCGTCAACGAGCGGCTTGCGAAGCACTATGGGATCCCGAACCTGTATGGCC
>QHXC01000656.1 GCA_003222815.1 Acidobacteriota bacterium
CGGTGCTCGTCATCGGCCATTACCTGGATCAGCTTCAGGAGATCGCGGACCTAACGGGCGCGCCCTTGATCACGGGGCAAACGCCGCAACGCGTGCGCGACTTGCTCTACGACCGGTTCCGCGACGGCGACGTCCGTCTGCTCATTGTTTCGAAGGTCGCCAATTTTTCGATCGATTTGCCGGACGCCAACGTCGCGATCCAGGTTTCCGGAACATTCGGGTCGCGACAGGAAGAAGCGCAACGGCTGGGCCGTATTCTCAGGCCGAAGGCGGTCAATAACAGGGCGCGCTTCTATTCCCTGGTAACACGCGACACCCGCGACGAAGAATTCGCCCGGCACCGGCAGTTGTTCCTCACCGAACAAGGATACCGGTACCGGATCGAACTGCCTGAAATGGAAACCGCAGCGGCCGCCAGCGGTCCCGCGCACGAACCTGAGAGGCTCGTTGCACAGTGCATCATGTAGGAGGGAAGAGCGACGACATGAAGTTCTTAAAAACCATATCGCGAAAGGACGCCGCACCAGATAGCCCGCTAATGCAGAGGCTGTTAGGAATGAACAAGGGCGACCTCGACGCTGTAGCAAGATGCCGGGGCGCCTCCGCACAATTTCCAACGTGGTACTCGGCGACGCAACTCAGGGATTGGTTGATTCAGCCATGGAGTGTGTCGAGCGCCTTGCGAGACCTATCGCCTACGGAACGCTCGATCCTCGATTTTCTGGTGGTGTCCTCCGGTACGGCTTCCATTGCGGAGATTGCCGCTGAGATGCGCCTCGCGCCAGGCGAGGCGTTGAAGCTGGCAGGAGGACTCCGCGATCGCCTGCTGGTGGGATGGTCGGCGGCTGAAGAAGAAGTATTCCTGTATTCCGAATTCCTCTCGTTGATTCCCGTTTCGGAGGACTACAGGAATCGGCTGCGGTTTTTGCTCAGCCAGCTCACTTCGGACATGCTTCGCAGCGTCGCACAGGTTCTTGGCCTGCAGAAAAGCCAACCGGCAGCAATTATCCGCGAATGCGTGTCTAATTTCGGTCAATACAATAAGCTTCAGTCCGCTCTCGAAGCTCTGCCGGAAGACCTGCGCTCCGTCATCAATGATGTTGCAGTTCAGGGTGGGCGCGCCGTGCTGCCAAGTCAAACGAAACCACAAAAACAGTTGATCGCCCGGATTGCCACAGGCGTTCCATTCGTCTTTTTGTTGAGTAACGGTTCGTCTGGACCACGGGAGTACATCGTGGTTGTGCCGCATGAGATTCAAAGAGCGATCCAGTGCGGATTCCAGGACATTCCCCGGGAGCCGGGATCCGCGCTGGCCGCATTTCTGAAGGCGCAGAACTGCGGCGTCCGCCGGTCGGATGAGTATCAGGGCCGTGCGGAATACGATCTGATCCGGCTCGGTTTACACATGGCGCGTGGTGAAGCGCGTTTGACGCAGCAGGAGAGTATCGCAGCGGCGGACGTCAAGAAATTGCAGAAGCGTTTTGCCGGCGCGCGCAACGGCTACGCCAGGTTTCTGCTCGCGCTGGCCAGGACGCGTGGCTGGTACGAGTTCGCCGGTTCTCTTTCCAAAATGACTCCGAAATTCTTAGCCGACGCATCCTCTTACGAATGGAAAGACCTTTGCTTCCAAACCTGGATCGACACTAAAAATTGGTCGGAACGCTGCGAGCCAGGTTACGGAGATCCCGATTCTGCCAGGCTGCTGGCAGCCCGCCGTTCTGTGTTAGAACTGTTGCTGGAATGCGCGGAACAGGAATGGCTGACGGTGAACCGCATGGTGCTCGCACTCGAGGAACGCCATCCGGGGTTACAAACGAATGGCCGGAATACGGCCTTTCAGAGAATTCTTCTCGAATCGCTGGCATGGATCGGAATCGTCGAAACCGGTGAAGACACCGCTGGTTTGCCGCACGTACGGCTGGCTCAAGGCGCGCAAGAAATGATCCGCCGGACACTCGGCGGCCAAATGCGTGCGCGGCATCGGGCAGACGACGCTGGCATGGACGCCGCCGGAATCGCGGTTCAGCCGACCGGCGAAATTGTCGCTTTGGACGGACTCAATATGAAGCTCTTGTTGAAGCTGTCCGCATTCGCAGAACCACAAACGATCGATCGCGCGTCGCTATTCAATCTGACGCGCCAATCACTGTTCGCTGCTCTGGAACAAGGAGCGGATGGCGCCAGTATCGTGCGATTCCTGGAAGCACAAAGCGGGCGTCCACTGCCTCCGGTGGCGGCGGAGCTTTTTGCGGATGCGGGTGGAACAGCCTGGAGTGTGGGCTTAGCCGGCTACATCGTAACGGCTCCATCGCCGGAAGCTCTGGACAATCTTACCGCCAGACCCCCCCGCGGATGGACTGTGTCACGAATCGCTCCCGCAGTAGCGGCGATCGAACTTCAAGGAAGCGCCGCCGACATTCTTGCTGGCCTGAAAAAGCTCGGCATTCGCGCGGTTCCCGAAAGCTCCTTGGATCGAGACTATCCACCACGGTTGTTATGGAAGCCGATCCAGAGTCACAGCCATC
>QHXC01000657.1 GCA_003222815.1 Acidobacteriota bacterium
GGAAAATTGCGAAACGCAGAAAGGACGAATTCCTCCGTCGTCGACATGCGCACGATTGGCCGCGGCGTGCTTGGGTCCATAGGGGGTCTGGCGTTACAGGCAGCAATCGTCATCGCTGTGCTGAGCACCAGCGCCGCTCCTATCGTTCGCAGCATAATCCGGAAAAAATCCTCGATCCGCACAATTTGCAACAACTTCTTGGCCGCTACTTTAATACAACTTCAGCCAACTTCAATACTGGTCAGAAAGGGGAAAGGAGCCGAAATGAATCGTCGACGTACGCTATTGCTACTATCCGCAGCACTTGCATTTGCGGTGTTGCCACTGCAGGGTCAGCAGCCGGGAACCCCAAGGCAGGGAGGGCAGGCACCCGCCACGGCCGATCCTTATGCCAACAATCCCAATGCGGGAACAGTGAAGTTCCCGCTCGCCGCACCTGCCGGCAAGGATTCTGGCGCAATCGACCACGCGCTTCCAGGTGGAGTCAATGAGGGCAGGATCGATGAGAAGACGTGGAAGTACGGCCACACCTTCGACGCGCCCCCCAACAATGAGATCTGGAATCCGGTGAAGGTCAAAATGATGCGAGGCGAGAAAATAACGGGCGGAACGGTCTTTGCTTCTTCGGATCCCTCGACATACTGCGCCATGGCAAACGCAGGCTATGACTTCATCTGGACGGAGATGCAGCACAATTCCCGCGATTGGGATAACGTCGCCAAAATGTGGCAGGCTTGCCCCCACGCCAAAGCGATTCCGGGTGTCCGAGTCGCTTATGCAGACGAACGCGAAATTCAACATGCGATGGACGCGGGTGCGCTCGTGATCGTAGTCCCTACTGTTAGAACGGTTGAGGAAGGAAAGGCCGCAAGAGACTGGACCTATTTCCCACCACTTGGCAAACGCAGCCAGGGCGGCGGGGCCGCGTTCTCACCCGAGTTCTGGGGCAGCGTTCCGGGCGGCTATCGCAATACTATCAACGATAACGTGGTTTTGATCGAGATGATCGAAACGATAGGCGGCGCTGCGCAAGCTTACGAAATCGCGGAGATTCCCGGCGTGGCTGCCGTATTTGCGGCGAGCGGAGATCTCGGCAACTTTTCAGGCTACAAACAGGGCGAACCCGATTACGAGCGGCTGATCAACGTTGTTCATGATGCAGCCCTGGCAGCGGGCAAGCGGCTGTGTGGCCCGTTCGCATGGCGCGATCGGCCCGACTTCACGTGTTTCCAGGCCGGCAGCGAGACCGCAGCAATCGCCCGGGGAGTGGCCGCAGAGCTTGGAAATCTGAAAGACACACAAGGCAAACCTGAAGTGGGCCCTTACGCTCCCAGAAAATGATCTGAGCAGGAGATTCCAACGATGCTAGCCAGCCTGGCTTTTGTGCTCTTGGCCACGATCCTTCCAGCGGAGCCAACAGCTTCGTGCGAAAAACTCACGGCCCTTTCGCTGCCGCATGATTATTTCGTCCACATTTGTTGCGGCCGGCCGATACACGCCTCAGGGACCAGGCGGACGGCAACAAACCGGTCCCATGTTGCCCGATCACTGTCGTGTGATCGCAATAGCTGCGCCTTCTTCGGATTCGCACATTGTGCAAACCGGAATCGTGCTGCAGGTAGGCAGCAGCCCTGTCGTTAACGTTAACCTGGAAGTCGGTCAGGTTACGGAGGCGATTGAAGTACAAGCGGATGCCGCGCTGGTAG
>QHXC01000187.1 GCA_003222815.1 Acidobacteriota bacterium
CAAGACGATGCTTGTCTTAGAGGTGCGCTCCTCGCAGAGCAAGGGCTCCATCAACCAGCAAGGTCGTTTTCAGGGAGACTTGATTGGAATCGAAGCCGAGGTGAAAGACGAGAGCCGCTTTCCCGAAAAGTGGGGCTTTTTTGCGTTTAACGGTTCGGCGAAGTCGGCGAAATCGTTGCCCAGCTCGACGACGGACTGCCAATCCTGCCACTCTCAAAACGGTGCCGTGGACAATACCTTCGTCCAGTTCTATCCGACGCTGCTGGAAGTAGCTAAGCAGAAGGGCACACTGAAAGCGGCACAACCAGCGTCGAAATAGCACGGATGGCCGCCCTTAATGCGGCGGATAAAGTGTCTTGATTTCTGCCTCGACTTCGGTTCGAAGCACCGTGAGCGCTTTGTTTGAAGAATCCTGAGGTGAGAGCATTTTCGAAAATCTCAATGCTTCCCAATACGCCTTCATCGCGTTTTCGCGCGTAGCGTCACCGCCAACCCGATCCCCCATGGAGTACTTCGTGCGTGCGACTTTTACGAAAGCAATGGCTAATTCCAATTCAGTCCTGATGAAGTCGAGCCGGGCGTTACGGGACATCGATAGACTCCATATAGCGTTTCCTCGGTGGAATGACCCATAGTCTAGTTTTGAGAAAATCTCAAAGCAAGCTCGTAGCCGCGGGCTTTTATGCCCGCGTGCCTCACTCTTCCGCCTGTGCGCCGAGCAGTGGGCAGCCTCTTGCCGCGCTACTTCGGGCGGCCCTTGAACCCTTCTGCAAGCATCGAGATCTTGTAGATCGTCATCGCGGTGTTCCTTACCCCCTCCGGGGTTGTCCACGCCTTTCCATCCGGGCCCACGGCTCCCATTCCGGGAACGTAGAGTGTTTTCTTGTCCGGTCCGGAGAAGGCAATCGTAATGGGACGCCGTGGCGTCGGAATGAGGCCCAGGTGTCGTCCCTCAGGCGACAACACATGAATGCCCTTATTGGCAGTCACGTAAAGACGCCCGGCGGCGTCGATAGCCATCCCATCGCCGCCATCATCCCCATCGAGCGTGCCGAAATCGCGCCTGTTCGTGGTCGAGCCGTCCGGCCGGACATCGAAGGCCAAGACAGCGGTGTTGTTGGTGACGTAGAGAGTCCGGCTATCGGGGCTGAGCATGATTCCATTCGAGCGAATGTTTTCGTCAGCAACGGTGGTCACGACGCCGGCAGGGTTGACGTAGTAGGCGCCACCTACGGTGAAATAGGCGCCGCCTTTCCCGTCGGCAATGAGATCGTTAAGACGTCCGAGCGGCTTGCCGTTTTGGAAGCTATTTGCCAGGACTTTGCGTTCCGGGGCCAGGATGCCGACCATCGTCAACTCCCGGCAACTTGCGCTGAAGGGTTTGCCGGGATCGGTACACGTCCTCTGCACGGCAAAGAGCCGCCCCTGGGCATCGAGCGAGACGGAGCCCGCGCCGTGAGTATCGGTCATATAGATGAATTCCCGATCGTTGACGTCCAGCTTGCGGATGCTGTCGGTCTGTTCCTGAGCGAACAGCACGCCGCCGTCGGGTGAGCCGACGATACCGTCGGCGGTTTCGAAAGCCGCCCAGATCAGCTGCCATTTTGCCCCGGCCGCAATGACGCCTGGGATGGCGGTAACGGTCGCTTCCCTCTCTCCCGGCAGCAGCTGCTGCGCGGCCGCTTGGCCAAGCGTGAGAGTCGCTGCAACGAGACAAAATACAAACGCAAATTTTGTGTTCAAGTTCATAAGACTCCCCAAAATATTCTTGAGATGTTCTCGGTTCGCCATGCCGGCCTATTCTGCCAAATCCAAGAATGTAGGTGAATCGAAACAGTAGAAGGTGTCAATGGTGGAGGTCATGCTTCCGGGAACTGAACTTCGCGCAGCCGCCGCTCGAGAAATCGGCGCTCGCAGTCATTGGTGGCCAGAGCCAGCGCTCGTGCATAGCTCTTCGCTGCCTCCACGGAGGATCCGACGCGGCGCAGGAGATCGGCACGCGCGGCATGGAGCAGATGATAGCCATCCAGATCGCCGGAGGCGGCGAGCGCATCAATCAGCGCGAGGGCGGGTTGAGGGCCGTCCACCATCGCAATTGCCACAGCCCGGTTCAGCGAAACGATGGGAGTGGGCTGGAGGCGCTCGAGAAGATCGTAGAGGCGGACGATCTGAGGCCAGTCCGTATCTTCGGCACGCGCCGCCTCACAATGCAGTGCCGCGATCGCCGCCTGAAGCGCGAACGGACCGGGGCCACCGCGAAGCGCCCCCTCAACGAGTGGCAGCGCTTCGGCGATCTGCTCTTGATTCCAACGGCGCCGATCCTGCTCTTCGAGAAGGACCAGATCGCCGGCCTCGTCGATGCGGGCATTGCGCCGTGAATCGTGAAGCAGCATGAGTGCGACGAGAGCGGTCGCTTCCGACGGAGGCTGCGGCGCCATGAATGTCCTGACGAGATGCCCAAGACGGATGGCCTCGGCGCAGAGATCGGCCCTCACCAGAGGCCCGCCCCGGGTCGCCGCGTAGCCTTCGTTGAAGATGAGATAGATGACGGTCAGTACCGCGTCCAGCCGCGCGGGCAAATCGTCCTCGCCGGGCACGGTGTAGGGAATCCCGGCGTCGCGAATCTTGCGCTTGGCGCGCACGAGCCGCTGCGCCATCGTCGCCGTCGGCACCAGAAACGCCCGCGCGATCTCGTCCGTTTCGAGGCCGCATAGTGTGCGGAGTGTCAGCGCGACCTGCGCCTCGAGCGCAAGCGCCGGGTGGCAGCAGGTGAAGATCAGCCGAAGGCGATCGTCAGGGATTTCACCCGTATCGATCTCCGGCTCGATATCTGAAAGGTCGGCCCGTGTCATCTCCAAAGCGCCGTACGATTCGAGTTTTTCTGCGAACCGCGTCCGCCGGCGGATGCGGTCGATGGCCTTGTGCCGGGCCGCCTGGATGATCCATGCACGTGGGAATTCCGGTATACCGGAGGACCGCCACTGGTCCACAGCCGCTGTAAAAGCTTCCTGTGCCACCTCTTCGGCCAGGTCGAAGTCGCCGAAGAGCCGAATCAGTGCAGCGACGATGCGGCCCCAATCGGAGCGATAGACGTTTTCAATAGCGACGTTTGCATCCGGGAGCATACTCAAGCATAAAATAATTTTCCGATATAGTGTCGATTCAGACACCCGGTGCTCGACTTACTTCATGAGCGGCTGCGAATGCAAGCCCGATCGGGCGCAGCCATTTACTGAATGAGCGGCTGCGAATGCAAGCCCGATCGGGCGCAGCCATCAAGTAATGGAGGCAGACTGATGAAATACATGTTGCTGGTTTACCTCGAGGAGGAGGCCTTGAGCGAAACCGAGCGGGAGCAATGTTACGTGACATCTGCGCGGCTCGCGCAAGAAATCCATGCGAATGGGCAGTATTTGGACGCCGCCCCGTTGCACCCGACGTCGACAGCGACTAGCATCCGCGTGCGCGACGGCAAACGACTCATGACCGACGGCCCTTTTGCGGAAACGCGCGAACAGCTCGGCGGCTATTACCTGATCAACGCCAGGGATCTCGACCAGGCGATCAGCATCGCCGAACGGATTCCAGCGGCGCGCTGGGGCACCATCGAAATCCGGCCGGTGATGGAGATCGCGGGCCTGCCGGCGGATTACAGTAAAGAGTAAACAGACGAGGAGGCCCGTTCACACCCGTCTCAAGCATTCGAAGACCTGACGCGTTCGGTTAACGCCAGTAGCTGCCGAGCGATTTGGTCCGGACATTCGATGGGAGTCAGGTGCCGTGCTCCGGGAATTATTGACAGTGTAGAACCCTGAATCGCTTCGTGCAAGTGCCGAGCCATGATGGGTGGAGTGGCGTAGTCCTCTTCGCCTACAATAATCGCAACCGGCATTCGCAGCTTTCCCAACCCGGGTCGCAGATCCGCATCGCCAAGCATCACGCAACTGGCGGCATAGCAATCCAGGTCATTGGCCAGGAAAACGCCGGTGGTCGCGCTCACCAATTCCGGGTGCGCACTGCAAAACGCGTCACCGAACCAGCGCGTGACCTGAAAATCGACGAGCGCACCAAGACCCTTTGAACGCGCCGCAGCGCCACGCTCGCGCCATATTCTCGGAGCATCGTCTCCGTACCAGGCCGTCGTGTCAATCAGGGCAAGGGCAGTTACTCGCGAGGCATACAGACCGGCAAAGGCTTGCGCGACGCACCCGCCCATCGAACAACCTGCGACCATCGCGGTCTGCCACCGCACATGATCGAGCAATTCGGCCAGATCGCGCGCGAACAGCTCGCTGGTGAACGAGGCAGCATGCCGCCCGGAGCGCCCATGTCCTCTGCAGTCATAACGGAGGATCTCCGCGTGGCCGGCCAATCCGGTCACGACGCCGTCCCAGATGCTGGCGTCGAGCGCCAGGGAATGAACCAGGACTATGCGCGGCGAGGCCGGATTCTGCGCAGAGTGGATCCTGTATGCAATGGGACAGCCGTCGGAGGTTTTGAATATCCCTGTGGCGAGGTCTTGTTGCACGAAGCTCCTTAACCGAACTTTCCGGTAGAGGGTCAGTTCGCACTGTAGCGCTCGATAGCTTCCGAAAAACGTCAAATGACATCTTTCGGATTCGATTTCACCGTTGCAGTCCGCTATCCGTTCTCGCTCTCGACATTAACGACAAATTCCGGCGGTACGTCCGGGCCCCACAGGTAGAAACCATCCTCCAACGGATGATCCTTGCCTACCCAGTCCATGCACGCCGGAATGTAATCGATACCGCAGGCATATTCGCACCAGCTTCCCCAGGGATCCTGGATGTAGTGAAAGTAGTTGGATCCCAATACGTGCCGGCCGGTTCCCCAACTCTTCTTGTATCCCTGGTCCGTCATTGCCATGGCGCCAAGACCTATCTGGTCGACGGACGGTACGATCCAGCTCACATGATGGAGGCCCGGCCTGTCTGACTGCGCGAATGCAACGATGTGATGATCGCTGCCATGAACAGCATGGAGGAAAGCCACGACATCGGCGGAGCGGTCGGACAATCTCAAACCGAGCACGTTGGTATAAAACTCAATAGCCTTGTCGATGCCCGTCGTGAACAGCAGAATGTGCGACAGCCGCTGTATCTCTACTTTCTGCGCAAGACGCCGGTAGGGCGCGTTTCGCACACCTGCTTCATAAGACGGAGGCTTAACCTCCGATATTTCGTCCGGCGAGGTTTTGGGGCCAACGCGAATCTCCATGAGTATTCCGTCATGGCCCCGAAACCAGAGTCCATCGCTACCGAATTCTGCTGGCGGATCCAGGAGGCGGATACCCGAATTTTCAAGTCTAGACTTGAAGCGAGGCAGATCTTCCTCAAAACAATGGAACGTGACGTGATGGAGAAACTTGCGCTCCCGTTCGACGACTCGGCCCCAGCGGTGATCCCCACAAGCGGCACGAAGCGAAAGATGATTGCCTTCCTCACGTACCCCAAGGCCGAACGAAGTGTAAAAGTGCTCTGCCTGTCTCAGCGATGGCACGGACAAAACGAATTCGCCTATCGAGTGGATGCTTGGAGATTCAGTCATGATTCTCCTTCTTGGGAAGCATGGGACAGACCCCGATTTCTGCAACCCGAGAAATCGGGGTCTGTCCCCGCTGCCACATGGCATTCTACTTCAGCCCCAACTTCAAATTGCGCGTTAACAGGCCGATGGCCTCGGCAAGCCGCTTCTGACGCGTTTCCTCCTTCTTGGCGCTTGTGATCCAGCCGATGTAATGCCGTTGATAAGACGGCGCGAGATTATTGAAGTTTTTCAACGCCCTCCTGTTGGCTAGCAAAGCTTGCCGCATGTAGTCTGGCACGGTGAGAGAGCGCCCTTTTTTTGCTGCGGCATGATTATCTTCGATCAGGTAGCTGGCTTTGGCCAAACCTGCCGCCGTCATTCGGCCTTCCTGGATGAGCTTGGCGATTCTCTTCTTGTTCATCTCCGACCAGTTCTTATGGTCGATACGGGGAGTGAACAGGCGTGCATACTGGTCGTCATCGAGTCGGCGGATGAGGCTGTCGATCCATCCAAAGCACAGAGCTTCTTCGACGGAATCTTCGTAGGCGATGCTCGCTTTTCTGGCGTGCTTTTTGAAGTAGATGAGCCAGACTTTTTTCTCGGTCTTGTGGTTTTTAGCCAGCCAGGCCCGCCATTGGTCACGCTTAGCCATCAATAGGGTCTTAGACAGGGTCTTAGACACTTTCATCACTCAATCCGCTGCAGAGCCCGTCAATAGCGGTTCCAGTTTGACATTCTGGGGACCGTTTTCAGTACAGACCGCGAACGTGGAGTTTTCGTTGGGATTATACATAGTCACGCCTGCGTATTCGCCCTTCACGTTCAGGATATAGAAGGTGACGCCGAAGTTGGGTTGGCCGCGGCTGTTGAGGAGCCGTTTCGCCACGGTCTGCGACTTGATTCGCTGAAGCGCGGCCATTCCCGCATCCTTCGGAGGCTTGCCTTGCCGCATCGATTCTACGATCAGGAAGGAGGCCAGACTGAAGAGGTTGGCTTCGCCCCGGCCGGTCGATCCGGCGGCGCCGATCTCACCATCAACGTACAGACCCGCCCCAAGAATGGGTGAATCGCCGACACGTCCCGGAATTTTCCACGCAAGGCCGCTCGTGGTGGTCGTTCCGCATATCTCACCTTTCGAATTAACGGCGTTGCAATTGATCGTTCCGTGAAAGTGATCGGGATCGATTTTGCCTTCCGCAACCATTTCCAGCGCGACTTGGTATCCTCGTTGAGCACGGTCTCTGAGATTTAAGTAGTGATCAGGATCCGTGCGGCGCTTCCATTCGAGATACAGCTCCCGCGATTTGGGTGTATTCAAATCGTCTTCTATCGTGAATCCCATGTTGCGGGCAAAACGTTGCGCATCCCTCCCGACGAGGAGCACGTGATCCGTTTCTTCCATGACTTTTTTAGCGACAAGCGATGGCGTGCGAACTCCCTCCAAACATGCCACCGCGCCGCCACTTTTTTTGGGGCCATGCATGACAGAAGCGTCGAGTTGGACGACTCCATCGGCGTTGGGCAAGCCGCCGTAACCAACACTGGTGTCGTCCGGATCAAGCTCGACGATGTTGACGCCGGCAATGCATGCGTCCAATACATCGGCGCCTCCGGTGATCATCTTGAAGGCTTTGGCGACGCACGTCAGTCCCGCTCCGTCCTTCGAACGATTCCCGTTGGCGGCCGCGACTACCGCGGGCTTTACGCCGCGCGTGATGACTTGTGGCGCGGAGGTAAACACTCTGGTGGATGCGAGAACTCCGGTTCCTGTTCCCGCAACAACAAACTGGCGACGATTCAGTTTTTCCGGCATTGGTATTCTCCCGACTGAAACTATGGATCAGCGAGTATAATTCGTCAATTCAGGAGGCATTCCTATATGAAAGCTCTGATAGCGGTACTGCTGGTCTTGGGCGCCGGCGTCCAAACCAATCCGACGGGGGGTGGCAAGGTGCCGGCAGCTTTGAATTTCACACTGAACAGCATTGATGGGAAACCGGTCAGCTTGTCCAGATATCAAGGAAACGTCGTCCTGATGGTGAATGTGGCAAGTGAATGCGGTTACACGCCCCAGTACGCGGGACTCGAGGAACTGCACAGGAAATACGCAACGAAAGGGCTGCGCATCCTCGGTTTTCCTGCGAACGATTTCGGGGCTCAAGAGCCGGGAACAAATCCGGAGATCTCCGAGTTCTGCAAAAAGAACTACGGCGTTGAGTTCGACATGTTCTCGAAGATTGTCGTCCGAGGCAGCGGACAGGCGCCCCTTTACAAGTTTCTGACATCGAGCGAGACGAATCCGAAGTTTGCGGGCCAGGTCGATTGGAATTTTGAGAAATTTCTCATTGGGCGGAATGGTGAAGTGATCGGCCGGTTCCTTTCCGAGGTCGAGCCGCTCTCCAACCAGGTGGTTCGCGCAATCGAGAATGCCGTAGCTCAAAAGTGAGGCATAGACTTGTCAGGGTCCACGGATTTCGCAACGAATCCACCCATCAACTGGCTCGCTTAACCAATCCGGCGACGACGGACACGAGTTCCGAGAGGGCAATGGGCTTGCTTAGATGCGCCTGAAATCCCGAACGGAGCGCTCGTTCTTTATCCGCTAGCGTCGCATAAGCAGTCAGGGCAACGGCGGGAGGGGGTTGCGGGGTTTGGCTCTGAATGCTCTCCAGGAGTTGATAGCCGTCCATACCCGTCATACCAATGTCGCTGACAAGAATATCGGGTGCAGCCATCGCGAATTCGTGGAGCGCTTCTGCCGCAGATGAAGCCTGAGCGACGGATGCACCGAATTGTTGCAACCCGTAAGCGATCATTTCTCTGGTATCGGCCTCATCTTCAACCAACAGCACCTTAACGCCTTCGAGCGCTCCACCAATCGGAACGTGCGGCGTTTCGGCCTCTGGGAATTGCGCAGGCACTCCGGGCAGCGGTAAGGTGACCGCAAAAGTGCTGCCCTTGTTTAGCCCCGCGCTCTCCACCGTGACTGTTCCGCCATGCAATTCGATCAATTGCCGGACTAACGCCAGGCCCAACCCCAGACCGCCGTGCCGGCGCGTCGTTGACGCATCCGCCTGGCTGAACCGGTTGAAAACGTGCGGGACGAACTCTGGGGAAATGCCCTCGCCGGTATCACTCACCGAAATCTGCAATTCAGTACGAAGTTGCCTCAGGGCCACGACAATGCTGCCACCTTTTGGCGTAAATTTCACCGCGTTGGACAGAAGGTTCCATACGATCTGTTGCAAACGGGCAGGATCGGCAGAAATTGCCGGTAGCTGCACGTCCTTTTCAAGCCGCAATGAAATCTGCTTCGCATCGGCAGAAGGAATTACCGTTTCCATTGTCGTCTTTATCAACTGAAAAGGGTCAATGATCTCTCGGCGGATTTGCAACTTGCCCGTGACGATTTGTGAAAGGTTCAGCAGATCATCGACGAGTTGAGCTTGGAGCCGTATGTTGCGTTCGATCACCTCCAGCGCCTTCTCCCGGGTCGCAGGATCGATCGTGCGGCTTTGGAGCATCTGCACCCAACCGAACACGGCAGTGAGTGGGGTTCGCAGCTCATGCGAGAGTACTGCGAGAAATTCGTCTTTCATCCGGTTCGCCGCTTCAGCCTGCCGCCGAGCCTGAACCTCGCTTTCCACGAGACGATGCAACTCAACCTCGCTCCGGCTCAACGCGTCTTGAGCATAAGTGCGTTCCAAGTACTGGCCCATCTGATAG
>QHXC01000658.1 GCA_003222815.1 Acidobacteriota bacterium
TCGAACGGTAGACCCGGCGCCGGTTTGTGTCAATTTCAAACTGTAGCGGCGTTCTCGGACGTCTTGTGAAAGGCTCTGCGAGTCCTGATTTCGCAGAACGCGAGACCGCCGCTACACCTTAGCCGTATTAGTTGATCGCGAAACAATACAACAAGCCGGCGCCACCGGTCGCTACCAGGTTAGGCTGGCTGCAACCGCGGCTGCCGTGCGCGGAGTTCCACGAGCCGTTGCCGCCACCGTTCTTGTCGTGATGGCCGAGTTGCACCTGACCTCTGCCGTCGGCGTTGCTTGTGTAGTTGCTGCAGGTATGGTCCATGCCGTCTGTATACGCGCGGCCTTCCGCGGTCGATCCAGTCAGCATGTCGTGCTGGTTCGGCATGTCACCGACGCCGTTCACGAGATCTCCCTTTTCGTTTCGAGCGTTCTGTTTGTTGACCCTGTTCCCCAATCGTGCCAGGTCGAGCGTGTCGCCGTGGAGCTCGGCCTGGTTCATGGCAATCATCTGCCCGCGCGCGTTGTACCATGGTCCGTTGCCGATACGATCGCGAGCGTTCACCGCGCCAGGTCCCTGAGTGCTGAGGTAGGCATGGTAGGTTTTGGTCGAACCCGCGGCTCTCGCTAACGATTGGCAGTGGGCATCGGCTCCGGCAAGACCGCCATAATTGGCTCCATCGCCCTTGCCGGCGCTCGTGACGAAGAAACTCATTGGTTGTGGTGGTGGTTGTTGACCTCGTTGACCTTGCTGTTGGGCGAGCACACCAAACGCGCTCAATAGGATGACCCACAGGCCAAGGACGCCTACGATCTTCTTCATGTTGGTTGTCCTTTCTGTTTTGTCAATTCTGTTGGTGGAGTAACCCTCGGTAATTCGTAGTTTTATTTTTTGGCGCACTCACTATAACTCTCCCACGAGGCTTTCGCCAAGTCGCAGGGATGCCTCCAGGTTCGAAATTGGCAATTCGTGAATTTCGGGACAGAGGGAGACCGGTACATACCCAGGATTTTTCCTCTACCCGAAATTCAAACAAACCTCACGGCATTTGTGGAATTTCTACCTGATTCGCGATAGGCGCGTCCAACAAAATGCTCGGGTCTTGTTGATTTCCGGCCTTTGGCTTACGGCAACGAAATTGCTTAAGCTAATGAAACTCACAAGGAGGGGAATCGTGCGAAAGACCGTTCGATCGGAATTTGTCTACAGCAAGCCAACGATGTGCCTGCATTGTCACCTGATCGTGGAGATGGTTCATGAGCGAGATGCCGACCCCGCACGAGGCGCATGGCAATGCCCTCAGTGTGGTCACATTTACCCCTTCGTGCATTGGAAGATTAGAAAACAAGCTCATCGGAGATCTGAGGCTGCGTAACTCTAGTGGCGACCTACAGCTTAAACACAGACAACCCGTCCACGATCGAAATTGCGATAGCGATCCCGGTCAACACCAGACATATTAGCGCGCCGATCAGGTGATCCAGGCGTTCCGGTCGTAGCGGATCCAAAAATTTCGCGGCTCCATATCCACCGGCAAAGCCACCGAGGTGTGCCCAATTGTCCACGCCGCGCATGATGAAACCAAAGATGAGAAGCATGATCGCCCAGGATTTCGCTTGTTCTCCGATGACCCGGCTGCCTGTGCGTCTCCCGTAGTAAACCAATGCGCCGAGCAGGCCGAAAATCGAGGCCGATGCGCCGACGGTGTAGCCGGCGCCGCCGACAAACGGTATAAAGCCGAGCGTCACACTGAAGACTGTACTTGCCGCGAAGCCCGCGATCCCCGCAATTGTGTAAATGATTACCATACGACTTGCCCCGTACATCTCGGACGTGGCTGGCGCGAGCTGTCGAACCCACATCATGTTGAAAAAGATGTGCAAGATGCCTCCGTGTAACCATCCGGCACTTAGCACCGTCCACCAACGGCCATAACGGAAAACGGGGATGGGACCACTGGCTCCAAACAAGAAGAGACTTTGAAGGCTGGGTGAGAGAAAATTCAAAAGACCACTGGTGCTGATGCTGCCTGTGTCGATGATCAACGTTAGCAAATAAAGAATGACGCAGCCGCCGATCACGAACTGGGTGAAACCCAGATCGCGTCCCAGGCGGCTCAGCAGTGGCGCAAAGCCCCACAAACCCGGATTCCACCGTCCGCAAGTGAAGCATTGTTGATCCTGAACGCCGACAAGATTGCCACATGAGGGGCACACGACCGAGCCCCCCCTCTGTCTCAACATGAATTGATTATGACGTGACCTTACAAGTTCGTGTCAATCTATACCGTGAGGACAATCTGACGGAATTGGGAATTATCGGTTTGGGGCGCATGGGCGCCAATAGGAGTGAGGTTCGTCGATTTTGGGGATTGCAGGAGGGATACTGTTTGATGGTCGGCGGCGCTGTGTCTGATGTGCAGCGGTTGCCGCCGATCTTTGAAAGTCTCGCGCCATCGGCTGATCGGGGCTGGGCGCACGTCGGTCCCCCTGGCGCGGGTCACTTCGTGAAGAAGCAATGACCTCATGACTA
>QHXC01000458.1 GCA_003222815.1 Acidobacteriota bacterium
CAAGGCCAACAACTGTCGAATACCCGCCGGCGTTCTCGACAAAAACAACCGCAGTTTCGCCATTTTCAAAGGAAGGCATCCCGGCGATGTTGAGTATGAGATCGCCGAGTCTTCCCCCAACCGTCGTGATCTCTAGCGTGCGCGAAGTCTGGCCCTTCATGTTCTCCTGGACGTCGACGGTGTAAGTCGTGAGGATGAGTTTCCCGTTGTCACTCCAATGCGTCTGCACATTGCTTACTTTGCCGATGACAATCTTCTGCGCCTTCCTGACGAGATCGTCGAGGCTGAGGCGCTCGACGGTCGTAGCATGAGAAATCGTGGCGAAGAAGAAGGCGAGAATAAACGAGAAGAAAAAACGTTTCTTAGTCATAAATGCTCCAGACGGTACCCAGAGCTGCTGCTGGCCAGGCTTGACCTGTTTCAAGAGGATGGCACGGACAGTCTAACACGGAGGAACGAAGCCAGGAGCCGGAAGCCAGAAGCAGATTTCGGATACGGATTTCGGATTTGGGAATGTCCCCGCAACTGCGGGTTCCCTAAAATCCGAAATCCCACGCCGCTCTGGCTTCTGGCTTCTGTGTTAAAATTCTTTCCGCTATGGCCGTCAACCCTGAACTCCTGAAGATCCTCGTCTGTCCGGTTTGTAAGGCCCCGGTCAATCTGACCGAAAGCGGACAGGGACTGAAGTGTAGCCAGTGCCGCCGCGTATATCCGATTCGCGACGACATCCCCGTGATGCTGGTCAGCGAAGCAAAAGTTGAAGACTAAAGAACTGTTTAACAGTCTCTCATCAAAAGCTCGCATCCTCTTTATACGGCTTCGGTCTATGGGTGACTGTTTGTTGCTGACGAGTCCTATCCGCGCGCTGAAGCAACAGTTTCCGGCGTTCCGCATTGCCGTGCTCGTGGAACCTCAATTTGCGGGTTGCTTCGATGGAAATCCCGATTTCGACGAGATTCTGCTCGCCCGAAAAAAATACACAACGGCAGCACGTCTTCTCGGGCGCCGCTTTGATGCGATTGTGAATCTGCACGGTGGGCCGACGAGCCTGTTGTATGCGTGCATGGCGTGGGGAAAGCGCATCGGCGCGGAGCACTATCAATACGCGAAGCTTTATAACGGCCTGATGCCTTGGCCGGATTCCGCCGTTCACACCGTAGAATCGATGACGGGGCTCCTGCAGTGGCTGGGCCTTCAATGCAATCAACCGCCTCCACTGCGATACGAATTCCACCCGAAGGAGTCGGCACGGATACAACAGAGGCTCAGAGGCCGACCGTACGTCGTAATTCATCCCGCAACCGTGATGGCAACGAAGAGATGGGCGGCCAGCCGGTTCGCTGAGGTTGGCCGGTATTTGACTAAACGCGGACTCACGATTGTCGTGACCGCCGGACCGGGGGAGGAGTCATTTGCAATTCAGGTTGCAAAAGATATCAACCCTACGGTGATCCTGCTCGGCCTGAGCATTCCGGAACTGGCAGAATTGATTCGCGGAGCCCGGCTGTACATTGGAAATGACTCGGGCCCGATGCATTTGGCTGCAGCGGTTGGTACGCCAACAATCGCTGTTTGGGGATCTTCGGATTCTCGCCGCTGGCGGCCCTGGAAAGTGTCGCATCGCGTGGTCCAGAATCCGTTTGAGTGCAATCCGTGTCCGGGCTATCGTTGCCTCGTCGCGGATTCGCCGCTTTGCATCGAGTCGGTAACGGTGGATCAAGTCACCGCAGCAGCCGAGGAATTGCTGTGAAGCAATGGAAAATGGATTCCCTTCCTGGCTCGAGACTGGACATTGTTCTTATAGGGAACGCGGGCTTTAGCCTGCGACGACATGCAGACGACAACGTTTCGGCAAACCTGTAGTCGCGGGCTTTAGCCCGCGTTCCCCGACGGAATACTTAGACCGCAATGAGCCTGGATCGACGCCGCATCGAACAACTTCTAAATCGATTCGCCGCCAACACGATTGTCATCGTCGGCGATGTCATGCTCGACGAATTTATCTGGGGAAAAGTCCAGCGGATTTCACCGGAGGCGCCGGTGCCAGTCGTGGAGGTGCTTGACGAGACTTATCACATGGGTGGCTCCGCGAACGTGGCTGCGAACATACGGGGCTTGGAGGGGACACCGATTCCGATCGGCGTTCTTGGCCGTGACAGCGCCTCGGATCGCGTGCTGGATTTGCTGAAGCAGTCTGGTATCGAAGTTTCGGGTCTTGTCCGTGACGAGCGGCCGACCACGCTGAAGACACGCATCATCGCTCAGAATCAGCAGGTGGTCCGCACGGACAGGGAAAGCCGGAAAGCCCTCTCGCCGCAAATCAATGCGGACCTGGCTTCAGCATTTCTCCGGCATCTTCCGCAGGCAAAAGCGGTTATCGTTTCGGACTACGACAAGGGAGTTGTAAATCGCGAACTGCTTTCCGCGATTCTGCCCAACGCGAGAAGCGCAGGTGTTCCCGTATTTCTCGACCCGAAGGTGCCTCATGCCGATTACTATCGTCCGATCACTCTAATCACGCCCAACCAACGGGAAGCGGAATTGCTGACGGGAACAGCGATTGAAGATGAGCGCGGTCTCGAGGACGCCGGCCGCAAGCTACTCGAGAAGTTCGAGTGCGAATACGCGCTGATCACTCGGGGTGAAGAAGGGATGTCGTTGTTCAGTGGTTCGGGTTCCCGTCATCTGCCAACTTTTGCTCGCGAAGTTTTCGATGTCACGGGCGCCGGCGACACTGTGATCGCGACGCTCGCTCTGGCTCGGGCTGGTGGCGCCACAATGGAAGAGTCGGCTATCCTGGCAAACCACGCTGCCGGCATCGTCGTCGGCAAAGTGGGAATCGCCACGGTCAGCCAGTCCGAACTTCTTACCGATTTTGAAGCCCGCAATGCGCATTCTGCAGGTTAGCTCAGCGCGCAATCGCGGCGGGGGCGAAACTCACGTCCTGGGCCTGGTCGAAGCCCTTCGAGCACGCGGGCACGAAGTTCTCGTCGCCGGCCGCCGCAAGGGCCTCCTCGATCCGGACATCAAACTCCCTTTCATGAATTCCGCGGATTTCTGGACAGCCTTCCGGCTGAGATCGAGCCTCAAGAAAGAATCGTTCGATATCGTGCATGCCCATGTCGCCCGCGACTACACCGTTGTAGCGGCCGCCGCGTGGGGCGTTCCAAATCTGAAAGTCGTCTTTACGCGGCATCTGCTGTACCCGGTGAAAGCTCTTCCGCTATACCGTCGTGTCGACGCCTGGATTGCGCCAACCTCGCAAATTCTGAAGACTCTCGAGCCGCTGTCTCCGAAGATCTCCGCGGTCATCCCAAACTGGGTGGACGTGGAAAAGATCAAATACCGGCCACATCCTTTACACAACCCCGTCACGATCGGAATTCTAGGACAGATTTCACCCCACAAAGGTCACGATGATGCCATTGAGGCTATGCGCGAACTCGGTAAAGGCTTTCACTTGTTTATAGCCGGAACAGGCGAATCCAAGTACGTAGACGGCGTGAAGAAAAAATCCGCTGGACTTCAGGTTGAATTCCTCGGGTTCGTTTCACTCTCCGATCTGTTTGAAGCCGTCGACCTGCTGGCCGTGCCGTCTTGGGAGGAGCCGTTCGGAATCGTGCTGCTCGAAGCTATGGCCGCTGGCATTCCGGTCGTCGCCACGGATCGGGGTGGCCCGCTGGACATCATTCCCACGGCGCTGGACGGCCTGCTTATTCCGCCTCGGAACCCGTATGCGCTAGCGGATGCGATCCGCGTGCTGGCCGCGGATCATGAGCGGCGATCCAACATCACACGGCATGCGCGCACACACGTTGAGGAGAATTTTGATATCCGGAAAGTCGTACCCAGGATCGAGGATTTCTACTGGCGAGTGATGAGGGAGGTCTGAGCTAACTTCATCGCTCGGAATTCCGGCCGCGCGCAATCGTGACCGCGCGCTGCGACCACCGAATGGCTTCGGCTGCTGTTGGCCAGAGGATCTCCAGAGGAGCCGCGCGAGTAACTAGTTCCTCCATGGAGGTAAGCGCTACTCTTGCGTGGCGGAATTCCATCTCGGCCAAGCGCTCGGCGCCTGCGTTCTGAGCAATTTGGAAGGCCACGCGTGCCTGTACGACGGAGCTATGCACGTTGGCTGGCGGGACAGGCTTCAGTGCGGAATAATCATAAGCTCCTATTTCAACGGAGATCATCGTATGTCGAACTTCCTCCCTGGGGCTTTGAGTCCGGTAGGCAACGGCAGCGCTTGGCAGGTCCACCATATAGTGGGGTTCCGCAGTAATGAGAATGCCGAGCTGTCCAAACCGCGTGGTTGCGTCGATCTGGCCCTTATTACCGTTAATGTTGAGCTCACCTAGATTCTCGAAGAGCCCTTCGGGAGAAACCACCCAAACCGTATAGGTAGTGAGTGCCGGGCCCAGCGCAGCCGGAGATTGTAGACGTTCCACTTCGATCTTGACGCGCGTGACCGTGCCTTCACGCTTCAGTTCCGCCTTGCCGGCAGGCGTGAGAACGGCATTGATTCCCCTTTCCAAGGGAACATTGATCACGTCAACTTGAACCGCGGTCATCACTAAGGTCACGAGCAGCGGCAGGATCATCATTGAGAGTACTTGTTCGTCGGTGAAAACGAGAGTTTCAGAGTTTCCTTGTTCACCAGCAGGGCCACTGGCGCCTTGAAATTGTCCATGGCTACATATACGACGACGGCGCCGCCTCTGCCATTGGAATCGAACACCCGCGCTTCGTGCAGGTCCTTGGTGTAATAGCCATCCTTTCCCCAGTCCTGGAGAAAATCTTTCATCGTGTAATGATCATCGGCATCCCAACTTTGGAACGCGGCCTCGTACTGGCTCGTCTCCACGGCTTCCATAAATCGCCCGACCTGGCGCTCTTCTTGAAAATTTGCGAACTTGTACGCCACCGAGCCAATGACTATCAGAGCCAGACCTATTGTCACCGGAACCTTCAACCGTTCCTTCCATGCGCGCGCCTTTTTCGGAACGGGATGCTCGCCGTAAATCAGGCTCCCAATCAGCTTTTCAGCCACATCCAGTATTGTACTCCACAACAGATTTGCTATTTCAGTTATCGGTTGCGTTGATATAATGCGCGAATTTGTAAGGTGGGAGGGATAACGATGAGGAAGAGTGTTGCCACAGCAGGATTGCTGCGGCTCCTTGTCTTAGCTACTTACACATTCGCTCAAACCAGTAACGCAACGCTGGGCGGAACGGTTTCGGATGCGACGGGCGCTTTGATCCCTGGCGTGACCATCACGGCAACCAATATTGGAACTGGAATCGTCAACACCGTGGTGAGCAACGAATCCGGGGCTTACAACTTTGCCGCTCTACAGACCGGAAACTACAAAGTGAGCGCCGAGCTACCGGGCTTTCAAATCCAGTCCTACAACAATGTGACTCTCGGCGTTAGCCAGCAGGTTCGGTTGAATTTCACACTGCAGGTGGCTTCGCAGACACAAGCGGTTGAAGTGACCGTCGCAGCCGACACGCTTCTAGCAACATCCTCCGCGTCCGTGGGCAACGTTCTTCCCGAATATAGAGTTCGTGATCTCCCGCTGGCGTTTGGCAACGTGATCGACCTGATCAACACGACGCCCGGCGCCGTGATGAGCAACGGTTATCAAGGTAGCTTTGCCGGCGGGCGGCTCAGCCAGGCGAATACGACGCGAGACGGCATCGTCACCGTCGACGGGCGGTACGAGGCAGGCGCGTATTCGGCTGTGTATGAGAGCCCGGACCTGGTTGAGGAGGTGCGCGTCGTTGTTGCGCCTTCCGATGCCGAAGCATCACGCGGTTCGGGGAACGTGCAGATGGTGACCCGGTCTGGAACCAACCAGTTCAGAGGCAGCGTCTACTGGACAAACCATAATTCTGCACTCGACGCTAATAGCTGGTTCAACAACTTCAGGAACGACCCGAAGAGTTATGACAACCGGAACGAGTATGGAGCGCGTCTTGGCGGGCCGATCATCAAAAACAAGACGTTTTTCTTCGCATACTTCGAAGGCCAGCGGGACCTCAAGCGCGAGAATTTCACAGGTCCGACGTTGACGGCCCTGGCGAAGCAGGGCATCTTCCGGTTTTTCCCGGGAGTGCAGAACGGCAATGCGACGTCGAACAATCCCGCGGTTGACGTCTATGGCAATCCGGTTACTCCTCGAGGAGCGACTGGACCACTGCAATCCATTAGCGTGTTCGGCCGTGATCCACTCCGGCCGACTTTTGACAACAGCCCATACATGCGAGAGACGCTTGCCAGGATGCCGGCAGCCAACGACTTTACAAGCTGTGGAACGTTGCCACTCAATACAACCTCGACCTGCGACGGCCTGAACCTGGCGGGCATTCGGTTTGTGCGTCGTGTCGAAGGTCTCGACTTGACCAATGGAAATGGGTACGACGTCGACCGCGACCAATACAACTTGCGCCTCGACCACAACTTCAGCTCCCGACACAAGATTAGTCTTGTCGGCACTCATGAGAAGACCTGGGGCTATGCCGACCAGGCCGGAAGACGGACGTGGCCTCAGGCCTTCGACGGCTTGGCCATCAAGCGCCCGTCGCTGTATTCCTTCACCTTTGTCTCGACGTTGTCCTCCTCCATGGTAAACGAAGTTATCGGTGGACGGCGGCTATCCCTCAACTATCAGTGGGGTTCGGGGGATAGGCCGGATGCGATAGGAAAGGAGTACCAGAAGTATATTCCTGTCGCTAGCGGCTTCCCATTCCAAGCGGCGCCTATCGAATGGACGCCTTTCGTCAATCACGGCGGATTTGGCCGATGGCGTGAAGGATACAATCCCTTAAAACAGATCGGTGACAACCTCAGTTGGACGAGAGGCAAACACGCGTTCAAAGGTGGAGTGGAATGGCGATTCAGCGAATCCAATGCGTTTAACGACCCGGGTGTGTCGCCCCGTGTCACGTTCGGCGCTGGCGCAAACCCAGTGACCGGACTCGATGGCACATCCGTTCCCGGTATTGGCGCCAATCAGACGCAAGCGCAGAACCTGCTACTCGACCTCTCCGGGTCCATAAACACCATCAATCAGGCTTTCGGTCTCAAGAGTGCGAAGGATCTGACGTTCTACGGTTATCCGGAAATCCTCAACAACAGGCGCGACTGGCACCAGACCGAGTTCAGCTCGTACTTCAAGGATACCTGGAAGCTGCGTCCGGATTTCACTTTGAACCTGGGCGTGCATTTTGATTGGTACGGCGCGCCATATGAAGGTCACGGCCTGACGGCAGTCCCGGTTTCCGGAAATGCAATCGGGGGTTATACGGCACTTTGTGGAATGTCGTGCACAGGTCAATTAACCTCGGCGCAGTTTGTCGGTAAGAACTCGACGCATCCTGAGCTGCAAGCGAATAAGAACGACTGGAACAATTGGGCTCCTGCAATCGGGTTTAGCTGGAATCTTCCCTGGTTTGGAAAAGAGAAGACCGTGCTTCGCGCGGGATACGGCATGAACTACACGGGGGCGCTCCGCAATTTCATCAATGTTGATGGAATCACCGGCACCGTCCCAGGCGTGTATCTGGGTTCGGGTGGCTCGGGTATCCAGGTCACACCGGCCAGTTATACGTCGATTTCAACTCTCACCCTGCCGATCGCCAAACCGGTGGCCACAGCTCCGACTCCCATTCCAGTGACGGATCGGTCCACCACCATTCAGGCTTACGACATGGTGGCCCCGTACACCCAAAACTGGAATCTCGAAGTTCAGCGGGAGATTGTGCAGAATACGACAGTAGAAATCCGTTACATTGGTACCAAAGGCACGAAGCTTTGGGGTGGAATTCCGCTCAACAACGTCGAGATCTTCACGAACGGAATCCTCGACGCATTCAATGTCACACGCGCTGGCGGTGACGCGCTTCTGTTCACTCAGATGTTGATGGGAATCAACATCGGCGGCGGAGCCGGGATCGTGAACGGCACGACCGTTACAGGCTCTCAAGCGTTGCGTACGAACAGCACCACGCGAGCCTGGATCGCAAATGGCAGTGTGGGCCAGCTTGCCGATTATTTGAACCGTAACCCTGCCGGGACCACTCAAAACGGCGGTCTGTTGCGAAGGAACGGGTTCCCCGAAAACTACATCGTCCTCAACCCACAGTTCAATACGGTAACCTTGCGCGGGAATCCAGCCAACTCGACATATCATTCGATGCAACTCCAGTTGACCAAACGGCTGTCGCACGGCTTCACACAATCTGCGTCGTATGTGTGGAGCAAGGCTATCGGTGAATCCGAAACCGATGGCGGTGCAACCTATCGTGATCCTCGGAACCGAAGCCTCGATAAAACCCTGCTCGGTTATGACCAGACCCACGCCATCGTTAGCAACGGGACGTGGGAACTGCCGTTCGGACCGAACCGTGCTTTCCTCGGCAACGCTCCCTCCTGGGTGTCCCGGCTGGTCGAAAAGTGGCAGTTAGGTGGGATCTTCAATTGGCATTCTGGCAACCCGCTGCAGATCTCTACCAACCTCACGACACTGACCCAGACTCTGACAAACAACGGTATCAGTCCGGATGTCGTCGGCAATTTCCCCCATAGCATGGGGAACGTAACCAAGACGGCAAGCGGTGTGTTCTACTTCCCTGGCCTGCTGCAGATCCCGGATCCGACTACCAATGTCACATCTTTGCAGGGAACCAACACAGCCGTCACCAATAAAGCGATCACTGACGCTCAGGGCAATCTTCTCCTCGTCAACCCCAAGCCGGGAACGATCGGCACTCTCGGTTTGAACCCGATCGTAGGCCCGAGTTACAGCGAGTTGGATGTGAACCTGATCAAGCGTGTCAGGATTGCGGAAACTAAGGAGTTCCAAATCCGTGTGGATGCGATCAATGTATTGAACCATCCCAATTTCTCCGATCCGACGACAGCGAATTTGAACATCAACTCGACGGGCTTCGGTAGCATCACGGCGACTAGAGGGACTCTTACATCGGCGACCGGATCCCGAATGTTTTTGACGAGCCTTCGATTGAACTTCTAAGGCTCGAGAATGAAGGGAGTATTCCAGCCATGGGTGCCTTCCCCTCTTTTGTTTTAACGTTTCGTAAGAGTTTGTTCTAGACTCGATGACAAATTTTAGGTAGTGAACTAATCCAGGAGGCGTGCGATGTCACGGAATTTACTTGTATGTGTTCTTGCTGTGGGCTTCGGCTTGTCATTGACTGCCGTCCCACTTCTCGCGCACCACTCGTTCGCGGCGGAGTATGACGGTACCAAGCCGGTGAAGGTCACCGGCAAAGTGGTCAAAGTGGAGTGGATGAATCCCCACATCTGGTTCTATGTTGAAGGGAAGG
>QHXC01000671.1 GCA_003222815.1 Acidobacteriota bacterium
ATGTCTTACGATGAAACTGGCGGCGCCACCGAGCAGATGTTGAGCCAGGTGCGGGTGGAATATCGGAAAGCGCTGTCGGGTCTCGTCGAATCGTGGAAGCGAGCGTGTGCGACTGGGGATACAGCGGCGATGGATACGATTCTTCGCCAAGCCTCAGAGTTGCTGCCGGAACCCTCCATCGGCGAAGACATTCTCGCACAGATGACGAGTTGCACGAAAACAGGCTGCATCCAGATGAATCCCCAGCTTGCGTTGATGCGGTTGAAGACCCGCGTGAGTCCTCAGATTCCCGCGGTCGCCCTGGACTTTGTCCGAAACTCTCAATCCACTGTGCGTGTCAAAGCCAGAATCGACGAGCAAGGTAACGTCAACGTCACAGGGACGGAGGGCGGCGGCAATAACCTGGTCAACAATGCAGTCTGGAGCGCTGTCGAACGGTGGAAATTCTCACCAATCAACGATCAGACGGGACCTCGGTGCGTGGAAACTGAAATCCCGATCGTCATCAAACCCTGAATCAAGAGGGAAGTCCTTTATCCGCATAGCCGCTCGACGTGCGCTATGGGACGATGAAGGCGCGTTGGAGTTCGGGCATTCACCTAAAATGAACCCCACTAAACGAAGCTCCAAATTTCATCGAGCGGCAAACGCTTGCACGTGAGATTGCGGGATGCTGTTTCCTTCGGCTCAGCAACGGATGATTTGTGCGCGAGGTCGAGTGGGGTCTTTTCCGGTTGATTCCCGCCATTGCTGTTCACGGAATATCCACGCGCTACCAACCATGATTTGTTGGCTGTTTCCGCTTGTTGAAGCTTCTGTAGTTTCTGTTCGGTTTCCCGCTTTTCGGACTCAATGGCATGTAATTCCGCCATGAGAGTTTCCGCTACGTCATCCAACGGAACTTTCATGCTCGCTCCTCCTTGGCGGAAATTATGACGCGGGATTAGAGGTCAATTCAATGTCTAAATGCGGAAGGGTAGGCGGAGGCGGAACCCTCTTGTCGCCGCCTTGCCACGAGCCACCGTAGACGACAACCACGAGAGGCGCTAGACCCTGGAGTTGCGCAGGGTAGAAATCAAGGGATAGGGCTTGTCCGTCGCTCGAGCTGTAGACAAAAGTCTCTGCCTTTACTTCAGGTGTAGCCGGCAGAATCATCGACAGGATCAATCGAGCTGAATCCAGAAGCGGCACATATCGACTCCCGTTCAGCGATTGGTGTTCAGCTTCCTCCTAAGGGAAGATTCCCTCTTTGTAATCACTCAGGATTTCATTCGCCGCCCGTGCGCCTTCCTGCGCACCTCCTTCCATGTAGCCCTGGAAATTGATCGAGCAGTGTTCCCCCGCGAAGTGGCAATTGCCGGAGCGCTCGCGTTCGGCGCCCGCGAATGTGGTGTACTGGCCTTTCTTCCAATAAGAGTAAGAGCCAAGCAAATGCGGATTACGCGACGGCGTATCGAGCGTTGCGCGGCCGTTCCACTGTCCCGCGATCCCGGGGAATATGGGCTGCAACTGACTCAGGAATTGCAATGCGTAAGAATGCACCACGGATGGCTTGCTGCTGTCGCCCGTAAAAGACGCACCGATGTTTCCACCCGTGTAATCCACCAGGATCCCGGTGGCGCCGGCTTGCGCGCGAGTCACGTCCCACGTGTTCTGATAACCCGTATCGGAAAAGCTTGAGCCGTTACTGATTCCCCATGGTCCGGGCTGGTTCCACAACCTCTCCTTGAACTGCAGGTGCAGCTTTGCATTCGTTCCATAACCGATTTGCTGGATGGCAGCAGCCTTGACCCCGTTGAAGCCGACCGCGCTGTAATCGAGATTCCGGAGAATCGAGAACGGCAGCGCCAGAATGACGCGATCCGCCGTCCCCCTGCGATCCCACCGGCAATGGCATGAAGGTGGAACTAAACGCTCGAGTTTTCCGGACTTCAGGGAGATTTTCCCGAGTTCACACGATTTCCGGGCGCGAACCCAGTTTTCGCGACCTCCTCTCCCTCGGGAGAGGATGGCGTAAAACACTTCTCGATTAACGCAGGACAGCTCTAATTTCGTAGTACCGGACAGCCTTACCAGGAAGCTTGCGCCACTAAAACCGTCCACCCGGCGCGCGTCTCCGAGCGGATATGGCGCATTCCCAGTCGCTGGTAGGTTTGCGCTACTTCGGATTCGAGGGATAAGGGGATGCCGGAAAGAATGAGTCGGCCACGATGCGCCACCCGTCGAACGAGGACCGGCGCCATCTTGATCAGTGGAGCGGCGAGCACGTTCGCGACTACGAGCGGCCAGGTACCATCCACAACATCGGGTCCGCCGAGCACGAGTTGCAGCCGGTCCGCCAGGCCGTTCAGGCGCGCATGCCCGGCCGCGATGTTCAACGCATCGGCGTCGATGTCCAGGCCGACGGCTCGCGATACGCCCATGATCAGCGCCGTCAAAGCCAGCACGCCCGATCCCGTGCCGACGTCAAGGACGCTGTGGGGAACCGCGATGGTCAAGGCTTCTTCGAGAGCCTCGACGCACAATGCTGTGGTTGGGTGATGCCCGGTTCCAAAGGCAGTGGAATCGGTCAATCGAAGCGCCTCCGGTGGGGCGGCGACTTCCGCCGGCGCGACCAGGACACGCCCGATACGAACGGCACGCGGAGTCAGCAACCAGACCGATCCGTTGTCCCGCCCGACCGCGGGCGACACGGCCACGCCGGCCACGCCCAAGGCGCCAGCCACGGCGTCCGGCGTCACCGCATCGGGAATGATGGCCGCAAGCCCGTCGCGAACCTGCTCGATATCGAGGGCGCCCAACTGCACCAGTTGGTCCAGCGCGTCGTGAGGCGGACAAGAGATGTCGATGCGATAGGGCACCCCGCAGGTTAACGCAATACCGGCGTCGGGCGAAGCAAACTCCGCAATCGCGGTCGCGGCGTATTTTCCAATAAAATGAG
>QHXC01000459.1 GCA_003222815.1 Acidobacteriota bacterium
TGGGGAATGCAATATTCAATTTGCGGTTCACCCTTGTTCTGAAGATTACCGGGTCATCGAGGTTAACGCCCGGCTTTCGCGCAGTTCCGCATTAGCTTCGAAAGCGACGGGCTATCCGTTGGCCTTCGTCGCCGCCAAGCTGGGACTCGGGTGCAGCCTGGTCGAGATGCGTAACTCGGTTACCGGATCGACGAGCGCGTGCTTTGAGCCGGCGCTAGATTACGTTGTGGTGAAGGCGCCTCGCTGGGACTTGCAGAAGTTCCGCCGGGTCTCCAAACGGCTGGGCTCGGGCATGAAATCCGTTGGGGAAGTGATGGCGATCGGGCGCAATTTCGAGGAGGCACTTCAAAAAGCCGTCCGTATGCTGGATATCGGAGTTTCAGGTCTCGTGGGAAATGGGGACAAGTTTCAATTTGTAGACCTCGAATCGGAATTACGCGATCCTTCGCATGAGCGAGTCTTTGCGATACCGGAAGCCATCAAACGCGGTGTTCCGATCCAACGCATCTACGAACTCTCCCATATCGACCTGTGGTTTCTGCAGAAAATCGAACACATCGTGAAACTGGAGCAACGAATCCGAGCGGTTTCCCTAGACGGGTGCTCGTCCGGACTGATGCTTGAGGCAAAGCAGGCCGGTTTTGCGGACCGCCAGATCGCCGACCTGCAGGGGTCGGAAGAAACACAGATTCGCCAGCAGCGAGAAACTCTTGGCATTTTCCCCTCGGTCAAGCAAATCGACACGCTTGCCGCCGAATACCCTGCACAGACAAATTATTTGTATCTCACTTACAACGGTCATGAGGACGACATAGCCACCGATGGCGAACGTCTGAACTCCATCGTCGTCCTCGGTTCCGGGCCATATCGGATTGGTAGCTCGGTGGAGTTCGATTGGTGCTCGGTGAATGCCGTGAAGACACTACGGGGCCTGGGGTATCACACCATCATTGTGAACTGCAACCCAGAAACCGTCAGCACCGACTACAACGAGTGCGACACTCTTTATTTCGAAGAGTTGAGCCTGGAGAGCATTCTCAGCATCTGCGCGAAAGAGCGGCCTTTAGGAATCATCGTTGGGATGGGTGGACAAGCGCCCAACAATCTGGCGTTTCCGCTTCACGAAGCTGGAATCCAGATACTGGGCACACCTGTCGACAGCATTGACGCCGCCGAGGACAGGCATCGATTCTCGAATCTGCTGGATCAACTTGGGATCGCCCAACCGGAGTGGACCGAAGCTGTCAGTCTCGACGATGTCCAGGCATTCGCCGCAAGAGTCGGTTATCCGGTCATCGTTCGACCGTCGTATGTGTTGAGTGGTGCGGCAATGGCCGTAGCCTCCACCAGTCGCGAACTGGAATACTACCTCCAGCGAGCCAGCCGCATTTCCCAAAAATATCCAGTAGTGGTGAGCAAGTTTTACGAAAACGCCAAGGAGCTCGAAATCGATGCCGTTGCATCAAAAGGTGAGCTGGTGGTGTCCGCCATCTCAGAACACGTCGAAAACGCGGGGGTGCATTCTGGCGATGCAACCTTGGTACTGCCACCCCAGCGGACTTACCTAGAAACGATTCGGCGCGCTCGGAAAATCGCACAGCAGATTGCGCGGTCGCTCCGGATCGATGGTCCGTTCAACATTCAATTTCTCGCAAAAGGCAACGAAGTACGTGTTATCGAATGCAACTTGCGAGCATCGCGCAGTTTCCCGTTCGTTTCGAAGATTCTCAAAGTCAATTTCATCGCGCTGGCGATCAAGGTGATCATCGGCCTTCCTGTACCAAAGCTCAACAATGCACTGATGGATCTGGACTATGTCGGCGTGAAGGCACCGCATTTTTCCTTTACGCGTCTGGATGGGGCAGATCCAACGTTGGGTGTAGAGATGGCCTCAACTGGTGAAGTCGCTTGTCTGGGAAATGACTTTGAGGAGGCGTTCCTCAAGGCAATGCTATCCGTCGGTTACCGGCTGCCTATTCGAAGCGTTCTGTTGTCCACAGGTCCGATCGAAGTCAAAGCAACCTTCCTTGAAAAATCACGCATACTTGAAAAGCTCGGCATAACCCTGTACGCGACGCATGGTACTGCACAATTCCTTCGTGAAAACGGCATACCAGTCACGGAACTCTACTGGCCTCTTGAACAACATAGCCCGAACGCTTTGGAGTACTTAAGCCAGAGGAAGATAGACCTAGTGCTTAACATTCCGAAGAACTATCAAGAAGAAGAGCTCACGAACGATTATCTCATCCGCCGGCGCGCAGCGGACTTCGGTATTCCCCTGCTGACGGACATTCAGCTCGCGCACCGCTTCGTAGAGGCGATTTCGTCGAAGCGCATGGAAGATCTCGAAGTAAAGAGCTACAGAGGTTATGAGCGCTCGAATCAATTCGAGCAGTTCGCGACCTGTTCCGCCGTAGTGAGGACAATGGGGTTTTGATTTGGCTGTTCCGCTATTCCTGAACACGCTCGAACAGTCCGGTCTAAGTACGTGGCTCCGGGAATCGCCGTCGGTTTTCGGGTTCTACTTCATCCTTGTTTTTCACACCATCGGACTGGCGTTGCTGGTGGGTCCGAATACGGCAATCGACTTACGTCTTCTTGGTGTGGCTGCCGGTATTCCACTGCCGCCGTTGAGGAGCTGGTTCAAGCTGATGTGGTTGGGCCTGGCGATAAATGTCACATCGGGTATATTTCTGGTGCTCGCGTACCCGTCAAAGGCCTTCACGAACCCGGATTTTTATATCAAGCTGACGCTCATCGGGTTTGCTGTATGGACCTTGCGGAAGATTAAGAGACAGGTGTTCGACGATTCAAGTCTGAGTGAAGCAGCCATATCGGCCAGAGGTAAGATGCTGGCTGTGTGGTCGCTGGTGCTTTGGGCGGGTGTCATTACGGCGGGACGCTTGTTGGCATACACCTGCAGCTATCTTGTGTATGGCGTTCCCTGTTAGAACGTTCAGTATGGATTTTCCACATCTACATCTTTTGCTCAATCACTTTCCGATCATCGGCACGATGGTTGGAGTCGGGTTGTTCCTCATCTCGTTCCTTGTAAAAACCGAAGAAGTTGGGCGAAGCAGCCTTATCGTTTTTGTGGGCATGGCTCTCTTGACGATTCCGGCGTTCATGACCGGCGTCGGCGCACAGGAAAAGATGGTGGCCGATCCCAGCGTGTCAAACGCCCTGATTCAAAGGCACGAAGGCGCGGCGGAGTTGGCCGTGTGGTTTATGGAGATCACCGGGGCGCTTGCCGTGCTTGCACTGTGGCAGTCCGCTCGAAGGGCGAGTCCGGCACCTTGGAACACATCAGCCATCCTGGTTTTTTCGCTTGTGACGGTGGGCCTTATGGTCAGAACCGGGAATACAGGCGGTGAAATTCGGCATTTGGAAGTTCGGTCCGCTCAGGAAGGGACGGCCGCGGAAGCGACGATGGCCTATTTTGAACCATCACCAGCCAAGTTCACGCGTCTGATGGTCGTCAACAAATGGTGGTGGGCGTTCATGATGGATTTGCACTTCGTAGGGCTGGTTCTTTTGATCGGCACGATAGGAATGTTGAACCTGCGGGTGCTGGGTTTTGGGAAGCAACTGCCGATCGCCCCGTTGAACAAGCTCGTCCCCTGGGGCATCGCCGGATTTGGCATCAATGTGCTGACCGGCCTTCTGGCCTTTATCGGGATGCCGACGTTTTACACCCACGACATCGCGTTTGTTCTCAAGATAGGAGCCATATTGCTCGCGGTAACCACCATGGGCCTGTTTTATCTAACGAGCGCTTTCCGCGACTGCGAGGCTGTGGGGCCTGGGGAGAATGCGCCACTGCGCGCCCGGTTTATCGCCGGGACCTCATTGTTCCTCTGGTTTGCAGTCATTGTTTTGGGCCGCTACATCCAGCCCTTACAGGACAGCATCGCCCGCTGATGTTTTGCAGTTGACACGGCTGTGCTTTTGGAGGTATTTGGAACCAAATTCAAGGAGATTAGAATGAGCAGCAAATATTGGGGGCTAGTGGTGTTTTTCGGGGGATTGCTGTTGGCCGCGATACCTGCGGTGGCACATCACTCAGTTGCGGCTGAATACGACTTCGACAAGCCGGTTGAATTTACTGGAACCCTCAAGCAGATGGAGTGGATCAACCCCCACGCCATGCTGCACCTTGAGGTGACGAACCACGACGGCAGCAAGGCGGTTTGGATCTTTCAGACTACGGGTGCGGGTGCGCTGCGTCAGAAAGGCCTCGCCCGAGCGTCGCAAGGGGGACTGGCAGTAGGCGAGACCTACACCATCTCGGGGTTTGCAGCCAAGAATGGCAAGCCACAAGGGTTTATCAAGACCTTGAAGATGCCCGATGGACGGCTGATCACAATGTGGTTCGGAGATCCGAACGGCAATTAGCACGGACCGGCAATGGCCGGTCACCGGCTTCCCTCGCAGAAAAGAATCACAGTGAGGAGATGACAACATGAAGCATCGATTCTTGCGCTTCAATCTTGGCACGCTTGTCACCATTACGGCTTGCCTGGTGCTCACGTCTTGGGCCCAAAACCAGAAAGTCGACTCGACGCCTTCGCCTTCGGTCTCGACTCCGCGCGCGCCGGATGGTCATCCCGACCTGAGCGGTATGTGGAACGGCGCTGGCGGTGGGATAGGCCGCACATCAGAGGACAACGGCAATATCATATCGAATGTCGCATCCCGCAGGTGTGCTCCGAACCAAAGGGGTTGTCGCGACCAGACGAACCAGACCGTCGACGGCGAGTTCACGGGCAGAATGGATCCCAACCGGCCCCTCTATAAGCCGGAGTTCTGGGATAAGGTTCAGGACCTGGATAGAAACACGAATACCGTGGATCCAATCTTTAAGTGTCAGCCGTACGGCGTGCCACGCATGGGGGCTCCCACGAAGATCGTTCAGACGGCCAACGAGGTGATCTTCCTTTACGCGGCGGCAGGAGCCGGCACGCAGCCCAATGATTTTCGCATCATTCCGACAGACGGACGCGAGCACGATCCGGTGAGGGCTCAGGACGTGAGCTATTACGGAGACTCCGTCGGTCATTGGGAGGGCGATACCCTCGTCATTGATTCGGTTGGATTCAACGACATCACCTGGCTCGACAGAGGTGGATATTTTCATACTGACAACATGCACCTGATTGAAAAACTGTGGCGCGAGGGGAGCACCCTCCACTATCAGGTTACGGTCGACGATCCCGGAGTGCTGCTGCAACCTTGGGTGATGACTCCTCGGATACTGAGACTAAATAGCAATCCCAAGGCCTACATTCGCGAGGGCGATCCCTGCCGCGATGTCGACTATGAAAACATGGTTTCCAAGATCAGACATTAATTACGCGAAAATTATGCGAACGAACCTGGCGGTAACCGTTGCAACGGTTGTGATCGTTATCGGAGTGGCTAGTGGTGCACAGCCAGTGTGGGCGCAGCGGACGACACCGCCGCCGACCGCAAAGGCAGCACCTGCGGGAGACCGCAAGTCGGTCTTATTTAACTGGATGTGGTATACGGGCATGCTCCGGGGGGTCCAGGAAGTCGATGCCGTCGCCACGCTCGAACTCCAGGGCACCGGCACCATCCAGGTGCAGGGACAGCCATGCAGGCTGGCGAACTACCGCGCCAGCATCAACTACCAAGTTCCCGGGATGAGGGTGCAGTACACGTGCACTGTTCCTAACGGCCAGTCTCACAAGGCGATTGACGTTGTGAGCGGCGCGTTTGCATGGGACGAAGATATGGTGGGAGCCGGCCTGGTCCCCGGACGCGGCACGGCCACGCCCAACCGAGGCGCCCTCAACGAGCGGCTTATCCGGTTGTGGAGCAGTCCACAGGGAGCGCCCAAGGCTGCCGTCGCCGGCGGCGAGAATACGAAGGTCGCGATGGAAGGAGGCAAGCCGGTTGTTACCTTCCCGATCCCGGGCGTGCAAGGCGCGATAGCCAAAGCAACGCTGAACGCCGAAAATCAGGCCGAACGGGTCGAAACAACGCTAGGCAACGTCGTCACCGAATTTACGTATGAGAAGTATGACGACTATAACCCACCCGATGACAAGGTCTACGGCTACTTTCCGGGTCACATCGTTGAGAAACGGAACGGCGTGACCATCCTCGATCTGACCGTCAAACAGACCGATGTCGGCAATCTCTATGTCGTAATGCCGGTGCCGCAGAGTGTGCGAACGTCCTCGGCGGCGCAGCGCTAAAGCTGGTCCTAGAACGAGAGCCTCAAGGCAAATTGGATCTGTCGAGAGTCCGTCGCGGTATCGGTGATCCGGCCTGCCGAGCCGTTCCTCGCCCCAGTGGACCCCGCAAAAATCGGCGTGATCATGTTGCCGAAATTCGGATGATTAAACACATTGAAGGCTTCTGCGCGGAACTGCAGGTTCGTGCGCTCGGAAAGGTTGAACTGCTTTTTCATCGCGAAATCGAAATCGGCCAACGGCGGGCCGATCACCGCATTCTTCGCCAGATTTCCGAAAGTTCCTGCCGGCGGCAGGATGAACACGCACGGATCAAACCATAGCGATGGCGTGCCCAGTTTTTGGCCCGGCATCAGATTCCCGCAACCGGCGGTGGTTCCGCTGGTGCGGATGGTCGCGCCCGGAGCTAGACTGGGCCGGTCAGCGGCTGCCGTACCCTGACTGAAGCCGCTGCGGCTGCGTCCAAGGCCATCGGTCCCAACATATCCAGCCGCGATGTTGAAGGGAACACCTGCCCGCAAGGTCACAATAAGGTTCGTTTGCCAGCCCGATGCGACGGCCTTCACAATTCCCCGCGCACTCTTTGCAAATGGCAGATCATAGGTGGCGTTGCTGCTGAATTGGTGGCGCGGATCGATCGGTGACAGTCCCTTTTCAGCGCGCATATAGAACGGATTCTGAGGGCCGCCCGCGTTCAGCGAGACAACGCCGGAAGCAAAGGATGTGGCCGCGGTGTCGAGATTGCGCGACCAGGTATAGGAACCCTGATATTGCAATCCGTTCGAGAAACGCCGCGTCAGATTCGCCTGGAACGAATGGTAGTAGGAATTGCCGTCCCACCGGTGCGCGTTGATCGTCGTAAATCTGGGATTGATTCGTGGTATGCCGGGGCCGGCGGGGAAGAAGTAACTTGCATTATCCGTGCAGTTGTTGGGCCAACACGTTGGAGTAAACATGTTAATGCCGGGGTTGTACTGCAAATGCTCGCCGCGAGCTCCCACGTAGGCCACACTGGCCGTGGTTCCGGATACGATTTCTCGTTGGATGTCGAGACTCCACTGAAACCGTGTGGGCACCGACGGATTGGGTTGATAATTTAGACCGGTGGCGGTGCTCGGTGGCACCGTGCTTGGATCGGCTTTGAGAAAGCCCGTTCCCGGCGCGAGCAGCGTAAACGACCTTGTAATATGGGGCATCGACGCATAGGTGTAGCGCAGTACGGACGGGACAAGCTGCTCCTGAAAAACGCCAGCGCCGGCTCGCACGGAGGTTTTCCCGTTGCCGAAAGGATCCCACGCCAGGCCGACTCGCGGAGCAAAATTGTCTTTGTGTGGAACAAAGAGCGGCTGACCCAGCGCCGGTCCGCTATCGAAGACCGTCTTCATGCTCGCCGCCCGGCCATATCGCTCACTGGGAACCGTCGTGAATTCATGCCGTAGCCCGATCGTGAGCGACAACCTGGGAGTCAGCTTGATGTCGTCCTGGACAAACCACCCGAACAGGTACTGCTGGTAGCTGAGCTGCGAATCGTTGATTTGCGCCAGAATTTGCGAAGGCGTGCCTGTCATGAAATCTCGGACACTTGGGAACATGATTGTCCCCATGTAGTTCCGGTTGTTTCTGGGATTCGCGAGATAGTTCTTGAAAATGCCGCCTAACTTGAACGAATGCGATCCTCTCAAGTAGCTGACATTATCGGCAAATTCAAAGATGCTATCCGTGAACCGCCGCGGTGTCTCGATGAAGACGCCATCGGAGGTCGGTATGGACGGGCTCGTGATGTCCCAGATGCTGGCCAGATTTCGGCCCGAGAGGACAGCCAACTGCGAGACTGGAACATCCCTGAAATACACTGCATCAAAGTTGCCATATGTCCGGTTGACGCCTGCGCGCGTTTCATTGATCCATCTCGACGAGATGACTCTTGTCAAAGCCAATTGAAAAAACTGGTTGCGCCCGTACTTTGTGGTTCCGTAAATCCCGAGCTGCCCCGGGCGTATCACATCCGCCTGATCGAAAACGTAACGGCCATATAGAGAATTCTTGTCGCTGAGCTGAGCGTCGATCCGCCCCAGCACGTAATTTTCGGTGGAGGGCTGAATGGGATTATTGATGAACTGTGCGGTGCCGTCTCCGTTATCGGGTCCGTTCGGCAGCGGATACAGATTCATCATCGCCTGTACGCCCGGATTCACTCCAATGAACTGCTCCACTCCATTGATCGGCAAATAGCCCTGGTGGGCGCGTGTGTTAGGAACGGGCGTATTGTAGGTCAGCCCCTTCCGCTCCCGCAGGCCTTCATAGCTGCCGAGGAAGAACAATTTATCTTTCTTGATTGGTCCGCCCACAACACCGCCAAACTGATTGCGCTTGAAAGCCGGAATTTTCTGGTTCGCCGGGTCGAAGTAGTTCTTGGCATCGAGTGCGCTGTTGCGCAGGAATTCAAAGCCGGAACCATGAAATGCGTTCGTTCCCGAATTGGTGACCACGTTCATCACACCGCCCGCAACCAATCCGTATTCGGTGCTGTAGTTGTTGGTCGTGATGGTGAATTCCCGGATTGCATCGATTCCCAGATTCGTTCCTGCGACGCTGCCCGGTGTCTGGCCTGAGTAGTCCGTCACATCCTGTCCATCCATCAGGAAGGAATTCTGCGTGGACTGAGCTCCGCCGATGCTCATTTTCAACCCATGGCCGCCGGAGACGTCATTTCGCGAGAGGTGTTCGATGATCGGGATCACCCCGGGGGCCATGAGGGCCAACTGGGTGTAATTCCGCCCATTGAGCGGCAGGTCGCGGATTTTCTTATCATCCACCAAATATGAAAGGTTGGCATTGGTTGTCGAAACCAACGCGGCTTCGGCATTCACGGTGACCTCTTGCGCAACCGAGCCGACCTGCAGAGTGAAGTCCACCACTGCCTCGCGTCCGATCGTCAGCGTCACGCCGCGGCGCACCGCCGTTT
>QHXC01000460.1 GCA_003222815.1 Acidobacteriota bacterium
CGGACTCCAGATACTCGATCAGGGCTGAAAGAAAGGCAGATTCCGACTCTTTGATCGGTGGTTGCCTGAAGATGTGAGTCGTATAGCGTGAGTATCGGCAGAGATGGGGCCCGCTCACCGATTCCGCGACCACCGCTGGGTACCCGGCGTTCGAGAGCATCCGAATAATTTGTAAATTGTAGTAATAGTCTCCAAGTAGGAGTACTCTCTCGGCACATAAAGAAAATGCGATCATTGTTGTTCAAGCATCCTAGTGGTGCTTGTGGCGTCGAGAGTTTTCACTCCATGTCCTCAGTGACTTTCGCCAACCAGGAGCACGGAGGTGTGAGCGCGAGCAATGTCTCAATCTGAGGCTCTTGGGCGGTGTTTTGCCAGCCAAACGGTCCAGAACCCTCCTGAAGTGATCCTACGGGGATCGAGCAGATCATTAGCGGACTTTGCCTTACAACCTTTATTCTGGAGCAAGCCGGTCATATAAACCTTGAACCTCTGCAACCATACGCTGGAAACCAAACCGGGAAAGGACGAAGGCTCGTCCCCGCATCCCGATTTCCTGACTTACATATTCATCCGCAAGCGCGCGACAAATCCCTTTCGTCAACGCCTCGCAATGGCCGGCAGAAACCAAGAAGCCTGTTTCGCCATCTGTGATCAACTCCCCGGTTCCGCCCACTGCCGTGGCGACTACCGGTGTAGCCGCGGCCATTGCTTCCATGACTGAATTCGGTAATCCTTCGCGCAATGAAGCGAGGACAGCCAGATCAAAGGCCGCATTAAGGCCCGCTGCATCGGCACGCCAGCCCAGCAAATGAACGTGAGCAGCAATACCGAGCTGCAAGGCCTGATTCTGGATCTCCTCCCGCAACTCGCCGTCGCCCACAAGGACGAAATGCACTCTAGGATGATCGCGTAAGATTCCCGGTGCAGCCTGCATCAGATAGCGATGGCCTTTGACAGGCCGGAGATTGGCGACGATTCCGATCAGCCTGGCGCTTTTTTCAATTCCAAGTTCAAGGCAAAGAGCATCGTGACTGAGGCGGCGAGTGAGTCCAAGTGCCGCCTCATTCTTTAGGGGCTCGCAAAGTCGCAGCCCGTTTCTGACGACAACAAGCTTCTCTGGAGGAGCACTTCCGGCGAGCACGATCTGATCACGGATTGCTTCTGCGTTAACCAGCACCCGATGTGCAAGTCGAATAATGAAGCGTTGTCCCCATTTGTGAACCAGCCGGTCGGACAGACGCAGGTTGCGCTGGCTCACGATCACCCGAGTGCCTGTCAGCCTGCCGGCTACCACACCGATCATTCCGCTGTAGAACTCGTGAGTGTGGATGATGTCAATTCGCTCAGCAGTCAGAAGGGCACAAAGCCGCTTGAGCTGCCGTATAGCATTCGCGTTGTAAAAGCTGCTCAGGGGAAATTCTGGAATGGCCGGGAAACGATCTTCGATCTCGCGGTAGAGCGGTCCTATTCTGCGCAGGGCAGCAATTTTGACGTCGTAACGCGTTGGGTCTATCCGCTTCAGCAACTCGACGGCCTGTCGTTCGGTGCCACCGCCCTCGAAGCTGTAGATCAGATGAAGAATGCGTGGCCGGCGGCGCTCTGAACAACACTTTCTGTTAACACTGTTGACGCGCCATTTTTCGAGCAGATTCAAACTCATCGAATGCTCACTTTGCCGCAACCTCGCTTAATGCTGCCTCAGTCATTTCTCTGCGGTCTTCTCGAAGCTGCTGATATGTTTTGACAAGAGCACGCAGACGGGCGTCTGGAGAGAATTGGTCGAAGACAATGGCACGAGCGTTCGCTGCCAGCTCCAGAGCGCGTGGTCTATTCTTGATGAGTTGTGCCATGGCTTCACCCATGGATTGCGGGTCGCCTGGCGTCACCAGCAAGGCGTTTTCGTTGTGCGTCACTATCTCGGGCACCCCTCCGACTGCCGTAGCGGTAATTGGCAGCCCGGTGGCCATCGCTTCAAGCAACACGTTTGGCGAGCCCTCCGTGTGCGAAGGTAGAGCGAAAAGATCAGCGGCAGCGTAGTGCCCCGCGACGCGGGGCACTTGCCCCGCGAATACGATCTGCTCGCTTACATGGTGCGCGGCGGCAACTTTTTCGATCCGCTTTTTTTCAGGGCCGTCGCCAACAATCACCAACTTAGCTTTTAATTGAGGATGGCAAGCTCGCAGGTAAGCCAAAGCCACAACCAAGTCGGCGTGGCCCTTTTCACGTGACAACCGCCCGACGGTCAAAATCATCGACTCGTCATCAGCAATTCCAAGGCTCGTTCTGACCGCACGCTTTTCCTCTCCGCTCACTCTAGACCAGTCCGGATGGATCGAATTGTGGACGACGACGATTCGTTCAGGCGAAACGCCGCGTCGCTTCATCTGGTTCACGAACGCCTGGCTTACTGTAATCACCCGAGCTGCTTTGCGCAGCGACCAGTAATCGAGCTGGTTGTAAAGGTGCATCTTTACATCGGTAGCCGTGTAACCGTGGTGAAAAACTGTCCAGGGATACCGTCGCCCTAACCCGGACAGCCGCAGCAGGAAGTGTGACTTCAAGTTGTGAGTTTGAACAATGTCGGGCGAATGCCGTTCGACGACGCGGCGCAGTTGCTCGATCACTCGAACGTCAAAGCGGCATCGCTCCGGTATGACTATCACCTCGATACCAGCAGCACGTACGGCGGAAATAAACGGATTGGGAGATGCCGCTTGAGTCGTGGCGCGTGCGCGGCCTTCTTCTGGCCACCCGCTTCGGCAGTAGGTAACGATCGAAGTCTCAATGAGGGGAGCCTCCGCCATGGCGTGCGCGCGTGCGCATTTGCAGAATTCAATCAGGTTCCGAGCCGGGCCTGTTACGGTCACAGCTTCAATAATTGCAAGTAGCCTGATCGTCGAAGAACAGGTCACTGCTCGCCTCGCTTTATAAAGGACAGAAACTGTTTCATGACTTCCAGAATCGGCCTCCGTCTGATCACGGCTGATGGTTCATATGGCAAGCCGAACGCGGTTTGTGGACTACGTTTGAGGCCGAGGCGACTCGGGGAGTACGGTTTCTGGAATTGTTCACTAAAGCCATGCATTACTCTCTTCGAAACCGAAGGAGCATTCGCATCTCCTGTGCCGGACACCGCTACTTGAGACGGGGCTGAAATCAAGGGCCTGTCCATTGCGGGTGTTTCTAATACATAAAGATCCGAGTACTCTGCTGGACGCGAATCGTACCCCTGGTTCGACGCCCACGCCACTCTTAGGCCATCCCAGCTTGCCGAGGGCTTCGGCTGGAAAAAGTAACCTCCAGAATCACAGGGTAAGCAATTCAACTCCCGCGAGCGGTGATGTGCTAATCGTTGGACTGTGTAGGGCGCGACTACATCGACCATGATGATTTCTTGTTTATAAGGTTCCCAAGGTCCCATATCGGTAAAAGTGTCGTCGATCCAATCCATTGAAATGTAACACCAATCCTGATTGGGTCCTTTCGTCGCACAGGAGTAATGGTCGGCGCCGCCGTTCCAACCGGTGTCGAGCAACATTACGTTGTCAGCTATCTGCTTGTTAATGCCCTCTTGAGTATCTCCGGTTTGAACCAAAGTGATATCCACTCTCATGACAGCCGATATGTCGTGACACTCCGAAGTAATGAAATAATCCTTTCCATTGGTGGCGGAGATAAGGTCACCGTGATCACCGCACAGTGTCCAGAACAAGACACCCGAGCTCGATAGGCTCCGAGCTACATGGTTGATAGCGAATGAATAGTGGTTTGGCCTGGTGCTGAGGACAACATAGTCCCCACTCGGCGTAATTCCCACCCAACCATCGTTCAGGTCGTTGGCATCAATGCCGAGTGTGGTGACATCGATGCTACCCGCATAGATGGTGTCCGTTTGCTTATCCCAAACGTGAATTCTCTTGCCGTAGTTAACTAGGAAATAGCGACCCGTTCTATCCATCCAGTCGACAGAACCGCCCAGGCTTTCCAGTGCAGCCGGAAACGTCTTCACCGTCGACGAAACACGAGTTTGGATATTGAACTGGAGCAGTGAAGCGTCACTGTAGTAATACCAGACACTGGGATTTACAGGATCGAAAGAAGCATCGAATGGTTCATCGCCACTCGGAATATCGGACCTGAAGACAACGCCGTTACTTGCATCAATAACGTCAATCCGGTCTTCTGCGACGTTTGCGAACAGTGTGCTATCGGCATTCCACCAGCCATTCTTTTCATAGATACCACTAGGAGCGTTACGTGGGTACAGGTTTGCCGGGCTTAAACGTGGCGTATGCGTACAGGCCGCTCGTCGGTGGTAGATGACTTACAGAATCCGTGATTGGAGTACCATTCACCACCACGGTAACGTCAGCGTTCGAGCTTAGTAAACCGTCCGTTGCGGTCAGCCGCAGCACATAGGCGCCGGGAGCCGAGAACACTGCCGTTGTGCTCAGCGCACTTGCTTTGCCGAATGCCACGGTTCCTGGGCCACTCACCTTGCTCCATGTCACTGTCAGCGTGCCCCCCAACGGTAAACCATCATCTGTCGCGGTTCCCGTTAGACTTGCCGCAGTGAGCAACGTGACGGCCTGGTGCGAACCCGCGCTGACGACCGGTGCCTGGTTTTGCCCAGTCACTGTGATCGTTACGTTGGAACTGGATGACAACACACCGTCACTGGCAGTTAACCGCAACACATACGTCCCCGCCACCGAAAACGTTGCGGTCGTGCGTAACGAACTCGGGTTGCCGAATATCACAGTCCCCGGGCCGCTTACCAAACTCCAAGTCTCCGTCAGCTTTCCCACGGGCAGCCCGTCATCCGTTGCTGTTCCAGACAGGTTTGCGGAGGCCGGGAATGTGATCGTCTGATTGGGACCCGCGCTCACAACGGGCGGTTGATTCACTGGCGACAGATTTACCGTGATCGTCGTATCGGCTGATGAGGACAAGTCGCCGTCACTAGCAGTCAAACGCAACACATACTGCCCAGCCGCTGAAAATGTTACCGTTGTATACCCGGCATTCGGATTGCTAAATATTACCGTCCCCGGACCGCTCACCTTGCTCCAGGTCACCGTCACCGTGCTCCCCTCCGGCAATCCATCATCCGTCCACGTTCCATACAGTTGCGCAGACGCCGGCAGTGTGACTCCCTGATTTGGACCCGCGCTCACGATGGGCGCTTGATTCGGCGGATACACTGTGATCGTCACATCTGCCGAGGAAGTCAACTCCCCGTCGCTTACCGTTAACCGCAACACATAAGTTCCAGCCACCGAAAACGCTGCACCTGTGTTAAGCGCATGGGTGCTGCTGAATGTCACTGTTCCCGGGCCGCTCACTTTGCTCCAGGTCACCGCCAAGGTGCTTCCTTGTGGCAATCCGTCATCCGTCGCCGCTCCAGACAGGTTTGCAGTAGCCGGTAACCGGACCGTCTGGCTAGCTCCGGCAAGCACTACCGGAGGCTGATTCACAGGCCTGTCGGCTAGAACTAGAACAGCATTGCTCAGGCCGCCTCCCGGTGTAAGATTCATTACAGTTACAAGTCTGAAGGCACTTTGTGACGAAGGGACCGTGGCAATGAGCGTGCTTTGGTTCACGTAAGTGGTGTCGACTGGCGAGCTATCAACCTGAACGGTTGAAGAAGGAACGAAACCTAGTCCCCCAATAGTAATCCGCGTCTGAACGCCCAGCCGAGCAGAACCCGAAACGATACTTGAAATGGAGGGCGCGGGGTTCGCCACGGCGAAATCCAGTTCGTTTGAAGCGATCCCGTCGCCGGTTGAGCCGAACACTCCGTATGGAGTTATTTCGGTTCGGCTGATGTTGGAGACTGCCAACTGATGAATGCCCGGCACCAACTGGCTTCCCTGGAGCGACAACCTCAGTTGTGTTGAGTCAACGAAGGCCGGGGTGATAGCCACACCGTCGTAATAGACGACTGAGTCGCGGTTGAAACCGGTACCCACCACGCTCACGGTCACGAACACTTCGCCGACCGGGACAGCTGACGGCGTGATTGCCGTAACAACCGGCGTCTGGGTTGAATCGACCAACGTGAACACCAGGCCATTCGAGATGGCAGAGCCGACGCCAACAAATACTTTTCCAGTTACTGCACCCTGTGGCACGGTTACTTGTAAATTCGTCGCCGTGGCACTCAAGACATTTGCAGTGACATACGTGTTTTCCGTGCCCTCAAACATCACTGCATTCTCCCCCGGTTTAGGGCTAAATCCAGAACCAGAGATGGTGACGGTCGTCCCCGATACGCCGGTGGACGGGCTGAGACCGAAAATCTTTACACTGTCGCCCGGACCGGAGGGCATATCCGCCACCGCGAATATTGAGAAGTGGCTTACATCAGCCGACGCGGCCCGACCGGACGGACTAATGAGCGCAACAAATTCACTCCGTTCGTACTGGCCCGATGAAGGCTGCAAGGTCAACATCGGCAAGACGGAATTAGGGGGAAGCGGAGAATCCAGCGGAAACGTTATCCTGACAGGGATACGTAAATTGGCACCGATTGGCAAAGCTTCTACCGCTCCTGCGATCCGCTCGCCCGATGACGGTGTAGGAAGATCTGAAGGGCTGACAGACTTTATTTCGACGACGGTGTCGGCGCTCAATGCATGAGGAGGAACGGCAATGTAAGCAGAACCATCCGGCATCACCACGCTAGCCCCATCACGAGATGACACCTTACGGCCGACTTCTTGGGGCCATAACATCGAACCCTGAGCCGGCACACTCGCTAGCACGCTGAGCGAATCGGTTCCAAAGACCTGGAGTGCAAGAACAGGATGAGATGCCGTCACATGCACACTTCCGCCGAGTTGATTGGCTGTGGCTGGCGACAATTCCCGAAGCAATCGAGACAGGCGTTCACCTGGTCTTAGCAATAGAGCTGTAGAAGCGACATGGCGGCCATCATGGTCAAGCGTATCGACTGTTACAAGCGCCGACTCATTGTTAGCGTTAAGAAACGCAAGCCCTGTGTAATACCCAGCTCCTTCGGCAACCTGAGAGAACCATAGGTCAGAATAGCCCTGTCCTTGAGCGGTCACTGCGGACAATAGAACCCCATCGGTCGTTCGGAACTCGAGGTAACCATTCAAACCGCTGCCGCTGCCCAGTATTTGATATTGAATGTAACCGGTGATCAAGTTGTCTCCCGAAAACCTGAACATCTGGTCAACGCGCTCTTCAATCCGCCCGCTGTTTGGAATCGATCGCTCCACCGTGACCGATAATGGCGTATTCGACTGATTACTCGAGTCCAGAAACTGAGCCGTGATGCGTACGTTCTGAGTCTCGACACCGAAGTTCACCAGCACTAGCGTCGAGTAGTAACCGCCCTGGCTCGCAAAGTGAGGCAGATAGCCCGTTCGAAGCCTGGAAGATTCCTTCATGGCATTCAGCACGGCGATATCGGAACCGTACCTATACATTTCCAAGCCCACCAGGACATCGCGCTGGGGCAAATCAATCGTCTCTACAACGGCATAACCATCAAAGGCTTCCAGATCCCCAAAAAGATCACGCACGGAGCCGGAGAACGCCGCATATGCAGGCAACGGGAAATAGCCTCGCGATACGAGACGACCGCTGTTTTCAAACAATGAGACAGCGACTCGTCTGATTTCCTTGTCACTCGTGTTGATCCAGGTAAGCCGATTGGCCAATGACGAGTCGGAAGACACCTTGGGAAATATGAGCTGGTTTGAAGGAGCCGTTGTCAGTGCGTCCCCATCAAGAAAATTGAGACCCGAGTCGAAAAGCAGAAAAAATCCCAACACGTCAGGCGAAGATAGCTGCACCTCCACCCAGCCTTCGGATATCCCCGCACCGAATATTTCCACAGCGCGCAACGCCGTTTGGCTCTGAGGCGGTAGGCTGAGTGTTTTCGGGTTTGTAACGCTGGGACCCTGAATGAGAGCACCACTGTAACTTCGCGCTGTCAATATTGCAGTTGCCGGTTCCAGGGTGGGGTTCGACAACGCTAGTCCCGAATCCATGCCGGCACTCCCGCCGGACACCGGCATGTACAGTGTGCGCACCTGTGCCGATCCAGTCGCTGGGAGAATTGCCAGTAGAACGGGCGCAACCGTCATTAGAGCCGACAGGTTTCGCCAATTAAAAATAAAACGCAAGCCTCTTCCTCTTTCCTTCTTTCTTCCACGATTAACTCTGGCCCATTGCAGCCTATTGCCATATGGCCGCTACAAACCGGCTCGGCTTTGCTGTTCGATATTGCGGCCAAAGGGGAAGTAAGATCGAATGCACCCAAAGCGCTCTCGGATCCACCTTCTTTGACTGTGTGGGACTACTGTGTGATATAGAGTTCCGAGCACCTGCCGAGTTCTCACCTGTGCGACATAAATTCGCGACCGAATACCTGGATGCAACAGTTCCAGTTCAATCGCCTCCCTTGTCATATCCGACCATTGATCTTTGTAAGCCGCTCCTCCTCCCATGAAGTCGAAAGCATTGATATCCTTTGATTCAATGCAGTCTCGAATGCAAAGTCTCAGCATTACTCGGCCAAGACTGAGTTTGGCGTAATCCGGATCAAACCCACTTTGAAAATAGTGTGCGACGCCGTAGTCAACGAACGCCACAAGAGCCGCACGGCACTTCCCATCAACGACGAGTACCCAGAGCCGCAGCCGCCGATCCGTTAGGCTGAAACGGATCGCCTCTCTCATGAAGCGTTCAAATTCGGACATCGCGAATGAACCAGTCCCACCTTTAGCCTGCCAGCGGGCCTGGTGCAGACGCACCAAGTCATCCGTCACTCGGTCCAAATCTTCAGGCATATCGACGAGACGGAATTCACACGTGTGTTCCCTGAAGAGCTTTCGGCTGAGACGATCAATGTTTCGACGAAGGTGGTCGCCACTCATTCTCGATCTCACAGCCTCCCAGGTAGACCGGGTATCCACATAATTGGAACGGTCGCAAACCTTAGAGAGCACTCTCGCACCCAGCGCTTTCTGGAAATAGGGTAGTACCTTCGACTCGGCGGGGATATTCCAGAGCCAGAGCCGATCCCAATCATCGTTCTGCCGCAGGAAACCGGCAATCGTCTCTGCTACTGCCTGTTCATATCCCTGACGTGACACGATATCGAGGTATTCACTAGTCTTGACGGAAACCCCTGTGCCAAGAAACATCACTTCCTTCAGACGTGAAAAACCTCCCGTCCGCCGCCAGTAGAAGGGGGCCACTCCAAACAACGCGCCGTATTCGTCGCTACAGGTAATGAGGAAAAGACGGCTTTGGGGCGGCGCGTAGGTGCGCCACCAAAGTCGGTTCCAGGCCCAGCGAAGGAAGAAGCAGCACTGTTCGCTGTGGTTTAGCAGTTCATCCCATCTTTCGCGGATGGAATCAAATTGCGTGTCATCAGTCAGCAGTTCAGCGTGTAAAGACACAGACAATTCGGTGGTCGTTGTACTCATGTATCCTCACGCATCTGCTGCTGTGGTCTAAGGTCGCCACCGCTGGAATATCGTTCTTTAAAAAAAGGAAGTACTACTACCATATCCATTCATTCGGTCGCTCGTAACTATCGCGGAACACCGACATTCAGGTTCATGCGCAACGCCAACAGATGGTCGACAAGTTCGGCAATTCTTGCGACGGAACGCAATTGATCAAACTCAATATCCTTGAAAGTGATGGTGATTCCGAAGGTTTCTTCTATGTGCATTATCAACTCAACCAACGTCATTGAATCCAGAATGCCTGTCTCCAGTAGATCAGTATCGACAGAAGGTACGTCTACCTGAACTTTTTCAATGAGTGTCAGCATGATTTGCTCGCAAACCCAGTCTCTTTGCATCATGTTCCTCCTGCTCTGTGGCAATTCATCGCAACAACGCGCGGCCCCTCCCTGTGGGAATAATTAATTCTTCAGTGACCTCTGTCACCCACGCCGCAATCTTACGTGCAGCAGGTGGACGGTATACGGTATCCCTTTATCTGTTTCCAATTGCGCTATTGCTGCCTTCAACTCACCGTCACAGTCACCTCTAACTGACTGAGAAATGTTGACCAACTGTCCCTCGATTCGGACCCACCAACTCCAGTGGCCATCCAGAGTATCGTTATACGTATGATAGGACTCCGTAACAGTAAGCCCCTGTGACCCAAGAACCTTGCGGAAGAGCGTATACGTCTGCTCCACTGTCAATTGTTTACGCAACGAGGCTGCCCTAACCATCATTTCCGGCGTCATGTATTTGAAGAATATGGGCGTGGTTTTCTGAATGAATTCCCGTCCGTTATACCGCCCGATGAAAGTTAGATCCATTTCACCGGAGGGTTTTAGCACACGCGCAAACTCGTTAACCGCTTCGGCAGGATCAGTGGTCCAATGAAATGCCAAAATGCTGTACAGGTAATCCACCGATCGTACCTGTAGTGGCAAGCTTTCAAAGGTCCCATCAAGTATTCGGACGTTAGGATACTGAGCCGTGCGAGCAATCGCTATCTCTCGCATTTTCGTGGCGGGTTCAATACCGATGAATTCCACTTCCGGCGAATCGTGTGATGCGAGTTGCGCCAGTTCACGACCTACGCCGCATCCCACATCGACCACAACCTTGTATTTTTCCTGAAGCGTTATGAGGCCAAGGGAGTGCTTTGTAACACGACCCCAGCAGGAATTGGTGTTGCCGAGACTATCGTATTCGTCGGCCAATCGAGAATAGGTTTCAACGACTTGGTTCATTTCCCTTGCCCTTCGACCAAAGACCGAATCATGGTCTGAGTTCCATCCTCACAGAACTGTTGCTTGAGTTGCGGGCGATCAATCTTACCGTTCCCATTCTTTGGCAACCTTTCAAAACTCTTCCAACGCGACGGCAACATATAACTCGGTATGATCTTGCTGAGTGCGCCACGTAATTGGCTTGCCGAAACAGCGACGTCTGGAAGGGGAACATACGCGGCGCAGATGGTGATGCCGTCGAATCCACCGGTTTCGACCCCAACTACAGCGACCTCTGCGGTTTGGTTAAGAGAATTCAAGGCGGACTCGATCTCACCGAGCTCGATACGATAGCCTCGGCTCTTGACCTGTGAATCGGCTCGGCCGATGTAGTAAACGAGTCCGTCATGGCCGATTCGGGCAAGGTCTCCCGTCTTATAGATCCGGTGACCTGAATTGGGACTTGCCGGATGCGGCAAAAACACCGCAGTCGTTTTTTGCGGGTCTTGCCAATAGCCCGGGCTCAAGCCGACTCCGCCAATGTAAAGATCACCAAGTTCTTCGGCGCAAACCGGTTGCAACGCTTCATTCAACACAAGCAATTCCTCTCATTCGCACGCCGTTCCGATTGGAATCGGCGCACTTTCGTCTACAGGGCATCCAGGAACCGTGTAGTAGCTGCTGGCGATGGTTGCTTCAGTCGGACCATAGAGGTTGGTAAACCTCACTTTGGGTAACCGCTTCATCCAATAAATCAAAGCCGGTGTCTGGAAAACTTCACCGCACCACAGCAGGCGCTTTAGCGTTGGAAAATCGTTGAACTGAACTACGTCATGCTTGGCCATATAGTTCAGGGCGGAGGGCACCGAAAACCATTGAGTGAGTTCCGACCTGCGGATGAACTCCGCCAACTTGTGCGGCAATAAGTTCAATTCGGGTGGAACCAAGTGCAGCTCTGCACCCACGGAAAAGGTTCCATAGATGTCGAACGTTGAAAGATCGAAATGAAGTGGAGGATGACCCGAAATCCGGTCTCCGGGAGCTATCCCAAAGTACTTCACAGCCCAGTTGACGAAATGGATGACATTAGAATGGGTGATGACGACACCTTTGGGGACGCCTGTAGACCCTGAGGTGAAAAGGATGTGCGCTGGGTCGCCGCTCCTGTTCTCAAAGTTTAGAGGCTCGCAACTGTAGCCTCGCCAATCTTCCAAGGTGAACTTTGAGTTGAAGTGAGCCCCTCCCGCCTTGCCCTCTCCTAACCATCCGACTGAGATCGCGCTGCTGCGCGCGTTCTCGGCCATCAGATCATCAAGGTGTGAACACACGGTTCCGGCGGCAAGGATATACCGTGGAGTGCAGGCGTCCACAATCTTAGCCAGCCTGGGCACTGGGCTAGATGTGTCAAGAGGAACATAGATACAGTCCGCCTTCAAAATGCCGAGGATGCCGATCAGCGCCATTGGCGACTTTGGGACAAACACACAAACACGATCGCCCCTTTCGCACCCACTATCCTTCAGCAGTCGGGCCAACTGATTGGAAGCGGCCTCCAGTTCGCTGTAGGTTAGATGCTCCCGTCCCATGACAACGGCCGTCCGCTCGGCGAATAATTCGGCTTGCTTGGTCAACAACTCCTGAAGCAGAAAACTCATTGGAGCCCCTCCCTGGCAACCTGTAATTTGAGGATGTGCTCACGCACGACACCGGTGTGATACAGCTCTTCTTCACTGGGAGGAATGTCCAAGATAAAAGTGTGGAAACCCAGGCCGACATACCGTCCCAATTCGGCGGCGACCGTCTGATAGCTGCCTACCAAGTACGGGCACATCGTCTTGTAGCTTTGAAAAGGGACCAGCCAATATGGATTGCCGTCGGAAGGCGCTCCCAAGGCGGATATTTGTTTGTGCCAAACAGAATCGGACACTTTCATCGCCAACTCGCGGGTGATCTCGCCCTTGCGATCGGGGGGAAAACGGCGGTGCGCAACATCCCACGCTTCTTGCGCGGTTTCCCGCACGATAATCCCAACGCGAATTCCTGATTCAATGGTTTGATCCGGCGGCTCACTTTCATATTCCCCTGCTGGTTTCGGGTACATGATCGCAGTCGCGCCGATCGTTCGAGCGGCCTCCAAACCGGCGTCGGAGGAACCGGAAACAAAAACGCCCGGAAATATCTCAGGTGGCAGAAACGGAGTCATCCTGAGCTTGTCCACTTTGTAAAACTCACCATCCAAAGCGACCGGGCCAGAACTTTCTAGGAGCCGTTTTATGATCGTGACGTACTCCACTAGTCGATCGTATCGTCTATCGTGCGGAGTAAGGTCGTTCAATGCTTCTAGGTCGTTGGTGAAGCCGCCGGCCACCATATTGAGGTAGAGCTGGCGATGGTACAGAAAGCCGAACGAAGCGGCCATTTTGGCGACGGAATACGGATGCATATAGATTGGCTGGACTGCAACTAAAGGACAAAGGGAGGTGGTGTTTTCAATCACCACTTGAGCGAGGAGCCAGGGATCCACCATGGAGTTGTCGGTGTAAATGAGCATACCCTTGCAGCCGTACCTCTCACACCAACGGGCGACCTGAGCAACGTTGTCGCGAAAATCTTCGGGGGCAGCGCCGTTGGATTGCGGGCACGTCGAAAATATCTCGACTGGCGTCTTGGTTTTTGGGATCTTTCCGACCCCCGTCAAAATCTCTGCTTTCATCTCAAATAGTCCTCCTTGCATAAGCTCTCCATTGAGCGCTGGGCTCACCTCAAGTAGTGTTTCCGCCGCCATAGCGATATTGAAGGCTTCGCGGGCAGTCGCGAAGTGAACTTTGAATTCCCCAGTTCGGTCCGCCAATTCCAACAATTCTTCTAAAAAGAGACGCATGGAGTCTCCAATCATTGAAGGTTGATCCTCAGTGAAAAATGCGTGGCAATGAAGCTTGATAAAAGACCAGTCTGCCCGCCCTTGTATGCCTATGCCGGCCCGCCGCCAGTCACGAAGTCGATCAAGGTTCGGCGGACGGCTTGCGGAAAGGACACTGTCTTCAATGCTCGGTATCGGCACTCGACCCAACCGGCGACCGTGCCACCCGAGAACTAGGGGTCCTGTAAACAAAACTGGCAAAGCTGGGGAATCGTTCACGCGCAAGCTGCGTCCCGAGCGATGCGGGCTTCGTTCATGCAGCGGGCGGCCGCACTGGTAGATGGTATTGATCCGGGGTACCTGCGACTGATCTGGAGCAGTGGGTAGGCTAAAATCGGCATAGCATCCAGTTTCCGCCAAAACCTGAAACTCGGAGTCCACTCCACAGCAGCGGCCTCCACGTGAGTTCCCAAGCGCAAGATTCCCGTGGACAAACGCATACATAGGCGGACCAATTCCGTTCAGTCGTGAAAGGCATCCGTGCCTTTCGGCGAGAACATCTCGAAAAGTCTCAAGCGAGCGTCTTAAATCGTCAGCGGTGTCCGGCTTGCGCACGCCGTGATGCAAATGGATCTCGATTTCGCCAAAACCCTCTGCTTGTAACTCGGCCAGGTCGTCGAGCAGAGAGGGATGGTATTGCTCAGCCGGAAAAAAATATGTATGACAAAAGGGCATACTATCGAAGTCGCGGATAGCACGGCCTATTTGGCGGGCCTGCTTACTCCAATGTTGAAGTTTTGATCGCTGTATTGCCCAATCCAGAGGAATGCGCTCCTGATTCCAAGATGGCTCAAAGTGATTAGCCACAACGAAAATCAAGTGACGAGGCCCTGCTGTTTCCAACAACTGCCCAAGCCGTTTTTTGGCCGCCCAGAAGGGGTAACGCATCAGCCAGGGCAGTGACCAGCGAAGTTTAGTTAGGAACTCTGCTTGTTTTGATCTCATGTGGAAACCCCTTAGGTTCACCCGCTGGCGCCCATCGCCAGACGATCAAAGCTGACATGTTTAGCACCGGCAAACTTGGTCTCTGGTTGGCGATCGATAAGAGCACGGTACCAAAGCTCCAACGTCAGGAGCCCCCACAGATGCCGCGAATTGTCGCGCCGGCCTCGTCGGTGCTCATCCAAGACTACCTGGACCACACTCTGGTTAAGCAGACCGCGCTCGCGAGCGCATTTACCGGTCAGCGTATCGTAGAGCAACTCGCGTAATTCGTAGTTCAACCACTTGCGAATCGGCACACCAAACCCTTGTTTCGGACGATTGATGATCTCTTGGGGAATCAATCCAACCACGGCCTTCTTCAGAATGTACTTCGGTTCCCGCCTGAATAGTTTGAGCGAAGCGGGAATAGTTTGGACAAACTCAATCAACCTGTGATCTAGCAACGGCACGCGCGCTTCAATCGAGTGCGCCATGGTCATCCGGTCAACCTTAGTCAAGATGTCGCCGGGCAAATACGTCTTCGCGTCTAAATAAAGCAAATGATCCAAGCGGTCCGCTGAACTGGGTACTGCAAAGAGCTTTCTGAACGCTTCAGCAGAGTCATGTCCTCCAAACGCGTGACGAGTTCCAATTGGGAGCAAATCGCTTTTGATGTCCTCAGAAAAGTAAGAAATGTAATCGACATAACGGGCGGCGGGATCCAACGCCACATTGCGCAGAAAGTTCTTACCGTACGCCGACCGCGGTAGCAGGCGGCTCGTCCTCAACATCAAGCGGCGGACAAAGCTGGGGATGCGCTCAAATTTCTCCCGCTTTTGATGGGCCGCATACCGATCGTATCCGGCGAACAATTCGTCGCCACCATCGCCAGATAACACTACCGTGACGTGTTCTCGTGCCATTTTTGAAACCACATAGGTCGGAATGCTTGAAGCATCGGCAAAGGGTTCGTCGTGATGCCAGACGATCTCTTCCACGAGGCGACACAGATCGGGTGTTAGTACAAACTCATGGTGTTCGGTCCGAAGATGCCGGGCTGCGGTCCTCGCGTATGCAAGTTCGTCATAGTCGGACTCGCTGAAACCGATAGAGAACGTCTTTACCGGCTGACCCATGTGGTGCGCCATCATCGCCACCACCGTGCTCGAGTCAATTCCGCCCGACAGAAAAGCTCCCAGCGGCACATCACTCATAAGGCGCAATCGAACGGACTCGGCAATCAATTCACGCAGTCGCTCGATGTAGTAGTTCTCATCATGGGCAGGCCTGCGTTCGGTCTCCCCACAGTAGTCGAAATCCCAGTAACGCTGCGTTTGAATACGGCCATTCTTGAAAGTGAAGGTATGTCCGGGTGGCAATCTGAGAATGCCCCGGAACGCAGTGATGGGATCGGGTATATAGCCGAAGGACAGAAAGTCTGAGATGGCTTCCAAATTGGCTTCCCGGCTGATCATGGGATGCTGGAGGAGCGACTTGATTTCGGAGCCAAAGATCAACGTATCGCGAACCAGAGCATAGTGGAGCGGCTTCTTGCCGACACGGTCGCGAGCCATGAAGAGCTTGTGTTCGCGTTGATCCCATATGGCGAAAGCAAACATCCCGCGTAGTAGCTCCTGGTGGTTATAGATTTCACCGTTGAATACGATCCAGATGCTGCCGTCCTCATTTGATATAGGTTGACGTCCGGTAACCAGATCGATAATCGAAAGTCGGCGCATCCCGAGTGCGACATCCGCCTCGACGTAGAAGCCTTCGTCATCCGGTCCGCGATGCTCAATGACATCGCACATTTGCTGGATGACGGCATGCGCTTCCGGCGCGCTTCTCGCCTCCCCTCCTACGAATCCCGCTATTCCACACATAAATTCTTTTCTCGCTGACTACGACCTTCGAATTTGCTTCAAGAATTCGTGCTCGGCCCGCTCCTGAGCAGCACTGGCTCTGAAAGCGATCCTTTCGCGCCGTGGAACCACAACACTCCCGCGGATCCGGACCAGATTTCAGGCATGGGTTCCATCTGTTCCAGACCGTGGATTTTTCTCAGAGCGACCGCATACGCGACGGCATAGTAGAGAAACCAGTAATACTGTATTGAAGTGAAAGAATTACCGACGATATAGGCGGCGAGCATTGCCTGTAATGCCACGCTAAAGTAATAGGTCTCTGATTGGGTCTGCTTCGCCCCCAAAGTCTCAAGTTCGATCCGCCGAAGCGAACGCAGCGGCGCAATGATGAGTGTCGCGTAGGCGAGAAGTCCAACCACTCCGAGTTCGGCCGTAATCTCAACCCAGGAATTGTGTGCTCTGAGTTCTCTGAACGAGTAGATGTGGAAGTTACCCATGCCGATACCAATGACGGCGTGCCTCGCCGCCACTAGAACGCCATGCTGGAGTACCATTTGCCGCTGTTGTGCGGATCCCGTGGGGTCGGCCTCCGGACGGAAGATTGTGAAGACTCGAGCACCATAACCGCTCGGCATCAACAGGATCAGGAGCCCGCCGAGCAGGACCGCCGAAGCTGCCCAAGTCACACGTTTGCCACGGCCCAACTTCCACAGGAGTACACCACCTGCCACAATGAACCCAATGAATCCGGCGCGCGAAAAGCTGATTAAAACAGCCACTCCCATCAGCACAGCGCAAGCGACGTAAATCAGACGAAGGATCCCTTTATTAGTCAGGGCGAACGCCACCGCCAAAGGCAAATACATAATGAGCGATGTCGCAAGATCGTTCGCGTTGCCGAAGATACCTCCTACAAAGGCGCCTCGGATCCGGTTACTGACATCGACTTCGCCTGCATAGAAACTCCTGATCGCGTCAATGGCGAATGCAGTCTCACAGATCAATACCAGTTTCAACAACGAGCGCAACCGTTCAGAGGTGCCAATGACATTGAGCATTAAGGCGAAAATGAGGACTATCTTGAGAAATGTATCAGACAGTACATCCAACGAATCCTGGGGTGAGGTTGCAACTGGAATAAAGAGGATGGCAAGTACCGCAATCAGCCCGACCATCTTCATCTCCAGCGGGTAGCTCATCAGCTTCCGGTTCCCGTTAAGGCGAGAAGCGAAGTAGATCAACGTCGTGAGGATCGCCACGATTTTGATCAATGGGAACGAGCCGACCAGACCGGGAACCAGATCATTGGGACGCACATGCAACAGAAGAGTGAACAGATATACGCCGGCAAAAGCCAGACTGTCCTGGTTCGAAGGGAGTTGGCGCCTCTCAAAGATGCGGCCATCGCGTATGCATCTAAGCGATCCCTGCCGCTCAATGCCGCTTGAATTATCTTCTTGAGTACGCAAACTCATGGCACGCGTGAACCTTCAGTCTCCGGTGAGACATCAATTCGTAAAAGACGCCTTCGATACAATTCGCTTATGAAACTGCGTATCTTGGATTTCTCTTCCGCGCTGACTGCGCCCGTAAGGAGCGCGGCGGTCAAGTAAACTATCCAGAACACAGCAGAACAGATTCCTAACCTAATAATCAAAGGCAGGCTTTCCAGGATCACCCTGACGAAAAAAGTGAATAAGGCGGCGATTCCGACGGACGCCCCAATCCGAATGATCTCCGCGGTGGGAAAATCCCTCCGTTTAAGACCGAGGCTGCGGCTGACCGTCAACGAGGTGAACGCTACATCAAGAAACCGCACCACAACCGTCGCAGTGATCGCTCCAATCAGACCAGCCGTCTGGATCCCAAAGTAGAGCGCAACACAACTCAAAGGTAATAGGACAAAGTAGAGCTTAAACCGGAAGTATCTCAACTCCGAGAAGGCCCGAACGATCGCGCCGTTCGGAAACCATAACAACAGGCTAAAGATGTTAATGGCAAAGATCGGCACGGCTCCAACGTATCTTTCCGTGAAAAGCGAGACGATCACCTCTCGTCTCATAACGAAAAGCCAGGCGCAGACCGGGACAAAGCACAGGGCCAGACCGCGTATTGCGTTCAACCAAACGGTAACCAACCGTTTGGTGGATCCGCCCTCTTGAAGCCGGGCAGCCTCCGGGTTGAGAACCATGTCGACCGCGTCGAATAACGCTGTCAGCAACGGCAACTGGAAACAACCCACTGAATAGATCGCGAAAGCCGCTGCATCGAAGTAATGAGATACGAAATAATTGTGAAGATCGTTCTGCGCGGTGTATGCAAGCCCGCCGAGCCCGAAGGGTAACGCGCTGGCGATTTGCGCCTGAAATAGCTGCCGGTCAAATCCTTGCCAGAACGGTCCGAATCGGCGATACACATAAGTCAACATAATTACACATTGCAGCGCCCCCTGGACCACCGCCGCTAAGATGAGCGCCCGGATAGTTCCGAACAGAAGGGCGGAGCCGACTAATAGAGTTGGCTTTGTGACATTGACGATTACGAAGAATAGGGAAGCCAGCCTGGCTTCTCTATTGACGAGTACGAACGATTCGAGATTTGATGAAATGAGCCACAGCAAAATGGCGAGACCAAGCATAGGAATGTCGGCCACCAGGTCGTCGCTCTTGAAAATCATTGTGATCCAGCGGGGATAAAGCGCACAAAACAGAGCTACCAGTAAGCCGATTACACCGTAAAAGACCAAAACATTCATCGCCACTTGTGGTCTCTTCCGCGGCTCACGCGGGATGAAATAATAGATGCTCGAAGCGACCTGAAGGCCAAATAAGGAGACAGCCGTAGAGAGGATCTGAAATGCTTGCTTGTAGACTCCAAACTCAGTCTGGCTAAACAGGCGCACCAACACTATCGGCAGCATGACGGACGAGAAGAGCGCGATGATCCGTGCTCCGGTAAGCCATACTGACTGCATGGCTAAGCCGTCGGTTTTAGCTGTTGCGATGGAATTCAGACTGTACGATGTCATTAATCTACCAGCGCTCTCAATTTGCCTTTCATGTCCTCCGCGCCACTTGCACTTTGCACGAAGTGCGGGAAGTCAGGTTCCGTATGAATTCGGCGTAACGTCAGCGAGTCGCACTGCCGGCCATTCAGTCCCCTTTTCGTCGTGACCCCGCACTGGTAACCTGCGCTTGCGACTGCCTCTCTCACTCGAGCGCTGTAGGCGCCGTGCGGGTAACAAAACTGGTCGACTGGATGACCCAGCATGGACTCCAGCCGCGCCCGCGATTCACGCAACTCGCGGGACAATCGGTCGTCTGCGACTTTCGTCAGTAAGGGATGCGTCAGGGTATGCGATCCGATCTCCAAGCCGGCACACTCCATTTCCCGAAGCTGGCTCCACGTCGTTGAACTCATTTCCGCCGGCGGAACTTCAGGTAGCTCCACGCCGAGTGAAGAGGCGATTCGGACAATGGTCTCCTCTTTGAAATCATCGGGAAGCAACTTCAGCGCAGCGTTGACCCGCGCTGCCGCCTCAAAACGCGATACGGCATCGGTCATTTCCAAATTGAAGGTACGGTCACCGATCACGGCTTTAAACACGCTGGCTCGCGCACGTGCGGTCACAAACCTAAGTTTGTCTGTCCACAACCATGCTTTGCGATCAACGAAGTCCGTTACGACAAAGACAGTCGCGGGCAGTTGGTATCGGACCAGAATCGGAAATGCAATCTCGTAAGCATCGCGGTAGCCATCATCTATGGTGATCGCCGCGGTGCCAGGTGGGAGCTGTAAACCCTGGGAGCACCGCGTAACGAACGATGGTAGGTCAGGATGAGGATCTTCCCTCGATTCGCTACGCGAAAAGGCGTTAACGCGCCGGAGGCCCACATAAAGTACAGCAGTGTTTGCTTTAGCATTTTCATCTTAGCTGGAAATTTGTGGAGTATGCGCCCGTAACCAAATCGTGAAGCTCCAGGCGGCCAATCAGGCCACAGATTTTCTCCGGCGGCACCGACAGGCCAATTGCGAGCTTCAACACGGTTTCAAGACTGAGATTGGTGGCTGCTGAGTTCTGTATTTTCGACAGCATTCCCTGATCAAATTGATTTAGGCGGCAGAAATCTGACTGCCTCATTTTCATCTCTCTCAGCCGCTCCGTTACGAACCGGGCAAGAGGCGTCGGTTCGTAAAGTCGCGTCTTTGTTTTTTGCGTTCTTTTCACGAACCTTCCCTCGTAATGCTCCATATGTCAGCGTCCAGCAAGCGTGATAAACGCAAGGAACTGCGTGAATCCCCCGAGACCAGCAATGTTTGAGATTTTCTTCCTGACATTGCTGCTCACGATCAAAGTGTCACCGGCCCTGAGTGTCAGGTTCTCATCAGGATCCGCCTTGCCTGCAAGAATACGTTTAAGGTTGATGGTCACGGTGCGCAAGCGGCCATCATTGGTCTGGCGCAGCAAAGTTACTTCAGTTTTATTACCGGAATCCGCTACACCACCAGAGGCTGTAACGGCGCCGAGTACCGTCATGGGCTCAGTCATTACAACGATTCCTGGATGTACAACTTCACCAAGCACCCCGATCTTGGCGCTCTGAGCTGCCACAAGTTCCACGCTGACCCTGGGGTTGAGGAGATATTCACCAAAATCTGCTGCGAGTCTTCTGGTAAGTTGTTCGACAGTCAGTCCGGCGACTTCAATGTCGCCTACAAGCGGGTGGTAGACGCGTCCTAGCGGAGAGATTTTCATTCTATCGAGCGAGTAATCGGGCTGGCCAACTACACGAACTGCGATTTCATCCGCTGGCCCCAGTCGATAGTTGTTGTAGAAATCACGGTAGATTTCTTCAAAATACTCCGACGGCTCAGCCTGCGTGAGTGGCTGAGGTTGTTTCGATCGCGACAGGTCTGCCGGGGCCGATGGCGCCTGCGGCGCGGCCAAGCACACTTTGCCGGGTATTGCTGGTGTAACGATAATCAGGCACAACCATAACCGCGAGATCTTTAAACTTAACAGGCTGCCTACCATACTCCTTCCTTTGCATGCTGATCAGCGTGCTAATCTGCCGAACAAAACGATACGGGCCGTTTCGAACAAAATAATCGTGTCAAGTACGAGCGACTGGTTCTTGATGTAGTAAAGATCGTACTGGAGCTTTTCGATCGCTGCTTTGATTGAAGCCCCGTACGGGTAACGCACCTGAGCCCAGCCTGTAATGCCCGGCTTTACCCAGTGTCGCTGCGAGTAGTAGGGGATGCGGCGACTCAACTCCTCAACAAAGATAGGTCGCTCGGGCCTCGGACCGATGAAGCTCATCTCACCACGGATAACATTGATAAGCTGGGGCAGTTCGTCAATGCGGAGCTTGCGAATCAAACGGCCAACGCGAGTGACACGCAAATCGCCTACGTCTGCCCACCTCGGACCGTCGGCTTCGGCATTAATGTTCATTGAGCGAAACTTGATGATCCGGAACACGCGATTACGAAACCCTACGCGTTCCTGTGCATAGAAGACCGGCCCCTGCGAGTCGAGTTTGATCGCGATGGCCGTCAACAGCATCAGGGGTAATGTCAGGATTAGTCCGAAGAGCGCAAAAAAAACGTCCGCAACTCGATGCCAGCGGCGGTAGAAACGTATCCATCGAGAGCTATTCGCGAAAATCAATTGACTC
>QHXC01000659.1 GCA_003222815.1 Acidobacteriota bacterium
GGGACGTGGGAACCAAGTACGTCCGGCTGACCATTACGGATGCGCAATCCCGCAGTGCCAGCGTCGAGCATAACGTCATCGTCTCTCCATCGACTCCACTCGTTCCAGCCTTCACGTATAGTCCATCCAATCCAGTGACCGGATCCCCCGTCTCCTTTGATGGGTCGTCGTCCACGTGCCCGGCATCACCTTGCTCCTACAGTTGGACGGACGATGCCGACAGCTCGCTGCTCGGAACGGGTGTCCGAATGTCATTCACATTCCGGGACGTGGGAACCAAGTACGTCCGGCTGACCATCACGGATTCGCAATCCCGCAGTGCTAGCGTCGAGCATGACGTCATGGTCTCTCCGTGAAATAGCCAAACGTTTCAGCGCGTGCGGGAAGATCAGGATAAGCGGCTCGGGGCGTCGGTGAAAAAAAGCTATTTTCCCGGCCGGCGGCGCCGGCGGGCGGGTTCCCCCGGCCAACATAACGCTCTGCACATGCCCCGCCAACATCCTGAAAGGTTGCGCCAGGGAACGCTTAACTCACGATGCCCCATGAAAGTTTGCGCTTCGGTTTCGAACATCGAAGGGCGAGCTTCGGTTTCTTTCCACACTGCCAGTGATCGAGCATCGAATCGCCCGCACCTCTTCAATAGCGTTCAATCGATGGACGCTCGCTTCGTAGGATTGGAGAATACCCGGATAGAGCATCGTTCCCGGCTGCGTATTCTGGATCAATTCTTCCAATCGCTCGACGAACCGGGCGAAACCTGCATCGCCAATGCCGACCGCCAGGCCGGGACAGGTGCAGAATTGTCCCACGTCTAACATTACCGAATTCTTCATGCCTTCGCCTATTGCGTTGGCGCGCTCGCTGAGCGCGCCTGGAAGAACGAAAACGGGATTAACGCTGCCCATCTCCGCATAAACAGGAATCGGATCTGGACGTCGTGCGGCGGCATTGAAAAGAGCGCGACCCGCTCGCAGACTTCCCGTAAATGTGTTTTGTGCCGCTCCGAAAGGCACATCCATGCTCCCCAAAATGGTCGAATCCTCCGATGCGCCTGGCGTGAATAACGGCTAGGGTACGCTTCACGGTTCCGTCAAAGTCCCTGCAATTCCGTTTGGAAGAAGAGACTGAAATGAGAAGCAAGCTGATATCAGCAATGTGATGAGATCGGCTCCACTTTGGAGCCAATCGAACTTTGATTTTTTGGATACGGAAATGATTGGAGCAGCGGGTTGCCGCGAGGAGCTTCAAGCAGCCGATTATGGTTTCAATGACCACTCCGTCTGCGCCGTGGCGCAGCCACCTCTCCTGTTTCAGGAGGGGAATTGGGGTCGGATACACGAGGTTTATGATGATCGTACGTAAAGTCAAGGAAGGCGGATACATACTTGTAACGGTCGCAGTGTTGTTGTTTGTGCTCATCGGCTTTATGGCGCTGGCTATCGATACCGGGCTTTTGCTTGGCGCAAGAACCTCATCCCAGCGGGCGGCGGACGCTGCGGCTCTTGCCGGCGCATTCACCTTTGTGGTGAACCCTAAATCTGTGCAACCCGACACCGCGATCCTGCACGCAAGGCGGACGGCCATGAATAACAAGGTCCTGGGTACTTCGATCGAGGATGCTCAGGTCGACGTCCAGGTAGTGGATGTGGCTCCGGACCCCAGACGGGTGACTGTGACGATTACGCGTTCAGAACCCACATTTTTGGCCAAGATACTGAATGTGGACACGGTCGCCACTAAGGTTACCGGTGTCGCCGAAGTCGGCCGGACTTCAACGGGCACCAAATGTATGAAACCCTTCTTCCTTCCAAACACGATCCTTTCTCCAAAGGCGCCGTGCGACGCATGCGCAAGTTCACCGCCCGAGCTGCTGGTGTCAGGCGGTGAGGTAACAGCCTTCGCGACGGGTTTGTTCGGCCAGCATATTGCGATCAAGGGGAACGACAAGGCGACCCGTTTAGCGCCGGGCCAGTTTTATGCCATTAACGTGACTGGACCCGGAGGCGATCCCTATCGGGACGCAATTTCGGGGTGCTTGCAGGATTTTTTCGTTTGCCGGAATGACTATGGCACCCTCTCTGGCAATAAGGTTGGACCAACAAAACAAGGAGTTAAAGATCTAATCGGCAGTCCGCCGGACGTGTATCAGTCCATCGGCCGCTATCTGCGTCCGGATGGCACGATTCACGACATGAGTAAGTCGCTGGTCATAGCTCCCATCTGGGATGTCTGCAATTTTGTGGACCCTGCGACGGGCATTTCCTTTTGCCCAACCGGGGACTTCCCATCGGGCGGCGGCACGAGCCTCCGGATCGTCGGATTCGCGTTGCTGTTTATAGATGGCATTTCGGGCGGCGGTGATGTGACGGCCGAGTTGATCAATGTAATAGCCTGTGCACCAACCCCACCGACAGGAGTGGACGAGGATGGTGGAACCGTCTTATCGCTTCCGCTTCGATTGGTACGCTTACCGTAGTGAAGTAATGAGGTGTGAATTAGCGAAAGATTTCTTAGCCGCGAATTGCGCCAATGACGCCAATCATTGGCGGAACTGGCGTCATTCGCGGCAGTCCGGAGTCTCCTAACTGTAGCGGCGGCTTTCAGAACGCCATTTCAACTGCGGTTCTAGGCGTTTCCAGCAAGTCGACGAGTTGGCCGGCAAGCGGACTGATGCGTGGGCCGGGCGTAATGATGCCCGCGAGATTGAGTGGGCAGAATCTCACCATGCGGATGCACATGCGCCGGTTTACGCGGCTGACCAACGCCTTCAGCAAAAAGCTTGAGAACCATGCGGCAGCAATCGCGTTCCATTACATGCATTACAACTTTTGCAAGATCCACCAAACCCTGAGAGTTACTTAATGCTGAAAGTAGCCCACTACCCGGATTTCGGCCGGCTTGACCAGGCCCAAAACATCGGGTCCGATGAGAAGGCCGCCTGGAATTTCCGCACCGGCCGGGTGACTCGTCCGCGCTAGCGGCTTTCGGAGCGGTCCACGATGGCCTGCATTACTGCGTTTTCAAAGTCTACGTTAAGTCCCGGCGTGGCCGACTGCGTCATCAGGACGGCGACGACCTTCTCTTTAGGATCCACCCAGTAGTGCGTCCCGAAGGCGCCGCGGACTTAAGCGCCAATTTTCGCGTGTATACTAATCACCATGACGTTTCGGCGAGTTCTCGGTAGTGGTGGGATCCTCCTCCTCATCGCCTTACCTGCACCCGCCCAGTGGGCGAAGCCTCGGAATCCGAGCGTGCCGCGCTCACTTGATGGCAGGCCGAGTCTGACGGCCCCCACGCCCCGCACCGCCGATGGGAAACCCGATCTATCCGGCATGTGGCTCTCGAACCTCAAATACAACGCGAACCTCGCCGCCGACCTCAAGGCGGAAGACGTCCCTATGACTCCGTGGGGTAAGGCTCTCTATGACGAGCGCAGCAAAAACTTCAGCCGCGACGATCCTGAGAATTATTGTTTGCCGGACGGCGTCCCGCGCTACTGGGCCGCTGGCGGCGGGCCAAACCGCATCATCCAAACGCCCGGAATGATCGTAATCCTGCATGAGATCAAGAGCATGTTCCGGCAGATCTATATGGACGGACGCACGCTGCAGCCCGATGCTCCACCGACCTGGTTGGGTTACTCAACCGGAAAGTGGGAAGGCGACGTCTTGGTAGTCCGAACCGCCGGCTTCAACGACAAGACCTGGCTTGACGACAACGGTCACCCGCACTCGGAATCCCTCGTTGTCACCGAGCGGTTCCGACGCCCCGACTTCGGTCATCTGTTCGTAGACATCACCATCGAAGACCCCATCGCCTACACACGCCCCTGGACCGTCACCGAAGACTTTCGCCTGGATGTCGACGGCGACCTGCTCGAATACGTGTGCAACGAAAACGAGCGCGACCTGCGCCACATCGTGCCCTCGAGCCGGTAGGGAAGTCTCTACCCGTCCGCATGTCGTTGTGGTCGCACGTATCACTTAAGGCCTTTCGTTGAACAGCGGCCTGAAGAAAATGAATCGATAGACGATAAGAGTTGTCTACCCGCTCTGCATCTACCTTCTTCTTGACGACAATGGCGTGACACCTTGAGCAACGATAGGGAATCCAATGGACACCATGTGAACCCTGAGCTGGTGCTTCCTTCCGCTTTTCGGAACGAGCCGGAAGAGCCCGGCGCTTCCTCGCACGTCGAGCAGTTCAATTTCTGTGATTGCGTTGGCTGGGCCGTCCACGATCCGCTGTCGATACCACGGTTCGCCCGACTCCATCCTGTTCTCCACGCGCCAATGGTTCCGGTTTGGGGCATCGTTAATGTGTGCCACCGCAAGGTACTCCCGCTCGATCAACGCATCGGCGAAGAGCCGGTGGTAACGCACCCGGGCAGCCGGCTTAATGGCGAGAAGGAGAAGTCCACCCGTGTCCCGGTCGAGCCGGTGCATTGCCGCGAGAGTGGCCAGCCCGGTACTCCCCTGCAGGCCGACCAGCAGCGAGCGCTCGACATGTTGTCCGGCGGGCGTCACCGGCATCCCGTGCGGTTTGTCCGCGACCAGGATTTCTTCGTCGCGGTAAATGACTAGCGCCTCCTCAACCGGGGCGGGCTCCGATGGAACCTCCCTGCGGTAGAATACGGTCAGACCGTGACGATAGGGAGAATCCTCCCGCAGCGTCGTGCCGTCGCTGAGGGTGACGAGACCTCGCGACACTCGCGCACGCCAAGTGCTTGGATGTACATGCGGGAAATAGCCAAGTAGGTGCTCGAATATCGTCGCAGGAGGACATTGCAGCTTGGGGAGATAGAGGCGGGACGGGCGAGTATGCGATCCGCCAGTGAGATCATTTTCGTTATTCATATGAAGATTCAAGAGCCATTGTCGTCAGCGATTTGATCCACTCGATTCCAATCCACCCGCTTGAACCGACGTAAGGCGGTTTGAAGTACGTTGCCGGAGCGTCTCCGATAAGCGCAGACTGAAGACCCGTTGGCTCCGGCAGCCACAGTTTCAATTAGACCATTCAACGGTTATCCCGGCAACTCATTGGATTTCGAGGCGCGTGACGCGCCTGGCGGAAAAATGCGGCAAACTGGAACGCACCTCTGCGGCTGGCTCGGACAGTTGGGAAGTTTCGGAGGACTTGGTCTCGACGGTCCATTAAAATGAAATCATGGCCATGCCACTTCTCGCAGCTTCGGTTGTTCTCTTGCTGCATGCCCTGCCCGAACAACAACGGCAATCGCCGAAGGCTTCGATCGAGGGTGTGATAGCGCGCATCGGAAGCGGTGAGCCGATCGCGGGAGTCCAAGTGACGTTGAGCAGAGTTGCGGCCGTGCCGTTTGATGCGGCTCCTGCGGCAGACACTGCGGCCACTTTCCAGACAAGTGCTCCGGCTCTCATACCATCCACTGCCAGCGATCGCGAAGGCAAGTTTTTCTTCAGGGATCTCGACCCCGGCTCATACCGCCTTACTGCCGCCCGCAATGGCTATGTAAGACAGGAGTATGGCCAACGGGTCATCGGCGGACAGGGAACCATGGTTACTTTGGTTGAGGGACAAGCGATGAGAGATGTGGCTTTTCGTTTGACTCCGGCCGGCAACGTGAGTGGACATGTCAGAAACTTCGCGGGCGAGCCTGTTACCGGCCTCCGGGTCCAAATCCTGCGGTCCGCGTACGATGGGAGTGGCAAGAGGGCTTTGCAAACTGTCGGCACGACACGGACCGACGATCGTGGCGAATACCGGCTCTATTGGGTCACTCCGGGCCGCTATTACCTTAATGTTGGTTTAGGCAATCCGGACCAGCGTGCGGAGGGGAGGAGTCCCAACGAAGTCGCCGCACAGCCCTACCCGACGACGTACTACCCGGGGACGCTCGATCCCTCCAAGGCTTCGATCCTTGACGTCCAGCCTGGAGCGGAATTGAGTGCCATCGACTTTGTGCTCGCGGAGCAAGACCTGTATCGAATCCGGGGCACGGTGACCGACGCGAGAACCGGCAAGCCGCCTGAAGGTCTGGAGCTCTCGATCGCCCCTCGGCAAGGAGATGTTTCATTTGGTTTCTCCCTGCGCAACCAAACTTACAATCCGGCCAACGGAACGTTCGAGTTCCGCAATGTGGCTCCAGGCTCTTACTGGATT
>QHXC01000461.1 GCA_003222815.1 Acidobacteriota bacterium
TCCGTCAACATGCAGTCGCCGTTTTTCAGCCCCGCGACGGCTTTTTTTGCAGCCTCCCAATCCGCGCTGGACAAGCAGTTGGACTGCTTCAACCAGACCAGCCCCGTCACGCTGTCGGTCACCGTGCCGTTTCCACAATCGACGTAGCGCTTCGTTTTGTCGACGCACGGCGCTGCGGCGCGCCCGCGCGCCCCGCCTGCAGCGTTCCCGCCTTTTGTGCCCTGCGTCGTGTTGGTGCCCCGCGTTCCTTGGAAGTTCCGGGTGACGCGAACCCCGCCATTGCCAAAGAACGTGTTCCTGGTGGAGGGGATTTGCGCCGATGGCGTCGGCGATGTGGATGTGATCGACGCGAGCGTCGAACCGGCTGGTGCGATAAGAATGGTCGCTAGCCCGAGCAGTATGGCCATGAAGGTGCCGAGACACCACTTGCGCAGACCCGCTCGAAACCCCAGCCTCACCCTGATCCGATCTCCGCAACCAATAGACATGGATTCTCTACGACCCAGATTCGCAATTCGTTTTCCCATTCTTTTCTCCTATTGACAAGTTAGTGCAAGAAAGCTGGATTTCTTGCCTCTTCGCAACCTCGATTTCCCCAGGTGGACGGCTTTTGCGACACGCGCGCCGTGGCAGATTTTCGCGCAAGGCTACCGTCCGAAGCAAGTGCCACGGTCATGAATTTCAGCCTGCTTAACCCGTCTTCCTATCACTGCTCAGAGGTTCAGGCGGCTCGCCAAATCCGACTCGTTTTTCGTCCCATCGCGATAGGTTGAAATCTCTTTGATCTCAAATCGTGAAGGTTCTCCCGCAACGGAAAAAGCGCTGACTCGCGTCGGAACGCGCATGTAACCATACGTGTTCGTCTTCTGCACGATTTCTATCTCCAGAACAAAATCGACACTGATGCGATCGCCTGAACGGGCCGGCGGCAATTGCACGCCTTCAAAGGACGCATTGGTACCAGTGACATCTTCTCCGAGACGATTCCTGAGAATGAAACCGACGTTCGGCTTCAGGCACTCATCCAAAAATTCAACCGACACTCGAACACAAATGCGGTTGCCCTGAATGACGGCTGTTGCCGGGTTTCCTTCCTGGCTGAATACGCCAATTCCACGAACCAGCGCCTTACCATTTCCATGTCGATGATCCACGTTCGTTACCTGCTCAATGAACTTGGGAATTCGCGACCGTGCTTCATCCGGCAATTCCAGATCAGCCGAGATGGGGAGAGCCTTTCCCAGGGCCTCTTCCATCATGAGCTCTTTGCGGCCTCGATTGACCATTGCCGACAAATACTTCGCAACAACCTCGTCGCTTTTCCCTTCGAGATTCACCCGTCCGTGTTCCATCCAGATTGTGCGTTCGGCAAGATTGCGTACGGCTTCGACGTCGTGAGAAACAAAGACAATCGTCACACCGGCACGTTTGAGCTGTTGAATCCTCCGCATGCAGCGCTGTTGAAAAAACACGTCGCCGACAGACAATGCTTCGTCGATGATGAGAATATCCGGTTCCATATGGATAGCCACCGCAAAGGCCAGGCGGACGAACATGCCGCTCGAGTAAACCTTCACGGGCCGGTCTATAAAGTTGCCGATCTCCGCAAATCGTTCGATGTCGGGAATTCGCTGGCGTGTTTGAGCATCGGTGAAGCCGAGAATCGAAGCATTGAGATAGATGTTTTCCCGCCCGGTGAACTGAGGATTGAAACCGGCGCCAAGCTCAAGCAACGTTGAGATTCGGCCATGAACTGCGATATTGCCGGACGTCGGCCGGGTCACACCGGCAATGATCCGCAACAGCGTGCTCTTCCCGGAACCATTTTCGCCGATGATTCCCAGACAACAGCTTCGTTCCACTGCAAGATCAACGTCGCTGAGCGCCCGAAAACACTTCGAGATCTTTTCCGCCCGAATGATCGACATCTGAGGCATATTAGCAGGCTTGGGATTGGCTCCCCAATGCTAAGATTACTTCGGATTGACCATGCTCGAGTGGACAGGCGAGAGATACCTACCCTGGCTCAAAGGCGCCGAGATCGGCTATGAGCATCTGCATCGTTACGCGTTCGCAACGCAGTTTGTCCGAAACAAAAACGTATTAGACCTGGCTTCCGGTGAAGGATACGGAAGTAGTTTGCTCGCCCGAACTGCTAAGCATGTTTTCGGAATCGACGTTGATGAGCAGGCAGTTAAACACGCGCAAAACAAATACATCCGGCCTAACCTGCAATTCCAAATCGGAACAATCACGGAAGTGCCTGTTCGTGGGGAACGTCTCTTTGACGTGGTCGTCTGTTTTGAAGCCCTGGAACATGTTGATGACCATCAAAAGCTTTTAAGCGAGGTCAAAAGACTTCTGGTCCCGGATGGAATTTTTCTCGTCTCCACACCGAACAAGACGCTCTACACCGATGAGCCTCATTTCAAGAATCCCTTCCATGTTCATGAACTGTATTTCGATGAGTTCAAGGGGCTACTCGAAAATTACTTCCGGCAGGTAAAGTTTCTCGGACAACGCATCTACTGCAATTCCAGCCTGTGGCCAATTTTTCCGGAAAAGCGTACCTATCCGAGTGAGTTCATGATTGAACGGACTCCCCAGGAATTCACGTTCGTCGAAGCGGAAAAGCGCGTCCCGCTCTACTTCATCGCCGTAGCTTCAAACGCGGCAAAAGACATCGGCGGACACGTCAGTTTCCTTGTGGACCTTTCCAATGAGCTGGTTGGACAAAGGGATACTGCCATCAATCAGGCCACAGCGGAGCGTGACGATCTCAAGACCAGAATGTCGGCTTTGGCCGCTGAAAAGGAGAAACTTCAAGCCGCGACACAGGCTCAACAACAGCTTGTCCGGCAGAAGCAAGAGGAGCTTCGGCAAAAGGAAGCTGCGCAAGCCCGTTCGGCCCAGGACATAGCCTGGCTTCAATCGGTGGTATTAGACAAAGAAAACAATCTTGCCGCGAAGGAACAGGAAATATCCAGGCTGGCCGAACAACTATCCACACAGCTTGCAATTCTACACGGCATCCACACGTCCCACGCCTGGAGGGCTGTTTGCTTCTATTACAAGTTACGGGACAAGTTCCTTCCTGAAGGTACGTTTCGAAGGTACGTTGTCAGAGCATTTTTCCAGTCGATCCTTACGTTTCGATCGATTCTTAGATCGAGGACATCGTCTCCGGATTCGACCGGCTTGATCCCCGCGGTCTCGGATACTTCCTCCGTCACTCCGGAAACACCGGGAACGGCTGTTCCAGATCAACAACCAGGTTCCGAAACTCAAAGCCCGCCACCTTTGGATTCACATTCTGCTGAATCGGATTCCCCGAGCGACGAAGATCAAAACCAGTATTACGACGCTCTATCCAAGCGAATTTCATCGCTCCAAGATTCTCACATCGAGAGCCTCCAGTTGAACCCTCCCATATTGACGTCGATTCCCGAAACGGATTTCGTGTCCAGCGCTCAATCTCTAGTCTTTCCAGCGCCGGACCAGATTCAGGTTTCGATCATCATTCCGGCATTCAACAACCTGAAGTTCACGCTCGAGTGCTTGAGCTCTGTGATGATGAATTCGTCCGGCGTTCCCTACGAAGTCATAGTGGTTGATGACGCTTCGACGGATCGAACGCAGGAAGTGTTGTCGTACGTATCGAATATTGTCTATCTCAGGAATGAAAAGAATCTTGGATTCGTGCACACGTGTAACCGTGGCTCGGAGAGGGCAAGGGGGAAATATCTTCTCTTCTTGAACAATGACGCTCAAGTCACCGATAACTGGCTCAAACCTCTTGTTGATACCTTTGCAGAACACGAAAGGACCGGCGCCGTCGGACCAAAGATATTGTTCCCCGACGGACGCCTCCAGGAAGCCGGCGCGGTAATCAATCGCGATGGCACCTCGACGCTGATCGGTTGCTTCGATAATCCCGATCTCCCCAGATACAACTACGCGCGCGAAGTTATGTACTGTTCCGGCGCCTGCTTGCTTGTAGAAGCTCAAACGTTCAAAGAACTCGGCGGGTTTGAGGTTAGTCTTGCGCCTGCCTATTGTGAAGATTGGGATCTCGCTTTCCGTCTGCGCCAGCACGGGCTACGCGTTATGTACAATCCCAAATGCGTCGTTGTCCATCATCTGAGTGTTACCTCTAACAATGTTGACCCGTATTTCAAGATCGGTGCCGTCGTTCGCAATCAACAAAAGCTTTGTCAAAAATGGCAACGTGAAATAGACAATCTCAGCGATATCCGGCTCATTGCCTTCTATTTACCGCAGTTTCACCCAATCCCGGAAAACGATCGTTGGTGGGGAAAAGGATTTACCGAGTGGACTAACGTGGCGAAAGCACGCCCGAACTATGCCGGTCACTATGAGCCGCATCTACCGGCGGATTTGGGCTTTTATGATCTTCGTGTTGACGAAGTCGTGGACCATCAGGCCGAACTCGCCAAACGACATGGGATTTACGGCTTTTGTTATTTCTATTATTGGTTCGCGGGCAAGCGGCTGTTGGATTTACCGCTCGAGAGATTGCTGAAAACGAATAAACCCGACATTCCCTTCTGCATTGGCTGGGCAAATGAAAATTGGACACGCCGGTGGGATGGTCTCGAGCACGAAGTGCTGATCGGACAGCAACACTCGGATGACGACGATCGCGCGGTCATCCTCGACATGATCCGCTACCTTCGGCACCCCAATTACATCCGGATAAACGGCAAACCTCTGGTGGTGGTTTACAGAATGAATCTTTTCCCTGACATCCGACGTACGACGGAGATCTGGCGTGAAGAATGCTTTCAGGAAGACATCGGCGACATTTATCTTGCGCAGGTGGAGTCGTTTGAAAACGCGGTAGCACCTGTTGATCCTGCCCCGTTTGGATTCGACGCTTCTGTCGAATTCCCGCCGCATGGAATGGCTGCCCCGATCAAGCCGCCCGCAATTTTGAACTCTAGCTACAACGGCGTCGTTCATGACTACCGCGAAATTGTCCTGAAGTATCTTCAACTCGACCTGCCCAGCTATGTGCGTTTCCGAAGTGTGATGCCGTCATGGGACAATACTCCCCGAACGCAAGACACCCCCCAGGTGTTCGAATATGCACGGCCGGGCGCATATCAGGCATGGCTTGAAGCCGTTCTGAACCAGACCCACGAACAAAACTTCGGTGAAGAACGGATTGTCTTCATTAACGCATGGAACGAATGGGGAGAAGGAAATCATTTGGAGCCGGACAAACGCTATGGGCATGGCTTCCTGGAAGCAACGCGGAATGCACAGGATGCGTGGCTACTGAAACGGGAGAAGGCGTCAACTTAAGAGCCTAATTGTTCTTACTGTGATTATCGCAGGTCCAGTGACGGCCAATATTGTTCCCAGGAGCAAGGTTGTCCTTGTAGGGCACCCTTTTGCTCCAATAGGCATCGGAGAAAATATCCGAATTTCTTTTCGAGCCTTTCGATCCATAGGAATGGATATCGGCGTCCGGGATGTTTATGGTTCGCAGGAGATGGATCCGGATGTTAAGAACGAACTCGAGAGCAAATTAGTTCAAGAGTTCAGCCCTGATCTCAACATATTTCACTTAAACGGTGATGAGGTGGAGCCCGCGTTGCGCCATCTTGGGACAGACCTTCCGAAGGATGGCTACAACGTGATCTATCCGGCGTGGGAGTTGAGCAAGTATCCGAAAGAATGGGCAGAACAACTCAACCGATTTGATGAGATCTGGACGGCTTCTAAATTCACGCACGAATCCATCGCATCTGCTGTGGTAAAGCCCGTAGTTTACCTGCCCCTTACAGGGCAAATCCATCTGAACACTTTCCTTGGACGCAGGTACTTTAAAATCCCGGAGAGTTCATTCACGTTTCTCTTCTTCTTCGACTTCACCTCTTATATCGAACGTAAAAATCCCTTCGCCGTCCTGCAAGCGTTCGAGAAATTGTGCCGTCTTCGTCCTGACGATGATCTCTGCCTCGTCATTAAGGTAAAGGGCGGCGATATGAAGGTGCAGGATTACCAGAGGTTCCAGGACTATGTCGCTCGCTCGAAGACCAGGTTGATCATCATTGACAAGCTGTTAAGCGACAACGAAATTAAGAATCTGCTGCGCTGCTGCGATTGTTTTGTTTCCCTGCATCGTTCGGAGGGTTTTGGTTTGGGCTTGATTACAGCGATGTTTCTGGGAAAGCCCGTCATTGCGACCGGATATTCAGCGAACATGGACTTCATGACTGAACTCAATTCATGTCTCGTTCGTTATGATTTGCGCAGCGTCCCGGAAGGAGCCTATCCCTTCGGCAATGGGCAGGTATGGGCGGAGCCGGATATTGACCACGCGGTCGATCACATGCTGAAACTCGTATCCGACCGGGATTATGCACGCTCTATCGGGGACGAGGCCAGCAGGCATGTGCGAGTGAACTTCAGTTATCGAGCCACCGGTCTTAGATACCGTGATCGCATCAGCGAAATTACCGCGATACGGTCGTCATTGTCTTTTTGCAAAGGCCAAAGCTAGCCTCTCGATCACCGCACACGAGTTCCTCCGCGGCTAAGCGAAAACTCCCCTCTCTGGCAAAGGAGTGGAATTCCGCCGGTTGGTGAAGCTCAGCAGAACTCGGATGCGTTTTGTTTTCCCTGCAATGAAGACTGACTCCGTCTCAAAGAAACATGTCTCCGCGTCGTTGAAGCTTTTCTTTGGGACGGACGCATGTGTTTCGGCGACAGAAACACTTATCAGCGTCACCTAGAAAGGCTGCTTTACGGCGAAGACACTTCGCTCCTTCGCGGCGATACATTGCTTTGTTTCAATGCAATATTGCTTTTTCAGAAAGCAACATTACTTTGTCACGGAGATAGTTTGTTTTGTCGCAGAGAAGTCCTTCTGTATCAATGAGAAAGCGTTACCCGCTCTGGAGCAACATTACTTTGGCTCGATGCAACATTGCTTTGGCTCAATGCAACATTGCTTTTTCACGAAGCAAAGTTGCTTCGTGACGAAGATACTTTGGTCCGTCACGGTGAAGCCTATTTCGGAGGCCGGCCAACCCTGTTTCCTCCCGGAAACACCTATTTCCGTCACGCAAACACTTGGTTCCGGGACGGACTCAACTGTTTCTGAAGCGCACCCACTTGATTTCGTCATGGAGTAATCCATCTCCGCGCACATGACACCTCCGAATTCAGATTTTCGGACTGGAACTCACGTATGGCCCATTTGCTAAGTGTTCGTTGGGGCATCGTCCTATACCGCCATCGACCGCAAGCCCAAGCGCGTTGATCTACGACAACTTCAACGAATTTGAAAAATCGGGGTTTGCCTCGCTGGTTAGTCTACAACCGCTACCATCTGGATTTCTATGAGCTGTTCGGGTTCGCCGAGTTCCAGAACCGCCAGGTTCGTAGAAGTTGGCCTATGGTTGTACGGGGCGAAATAGGAGTTGATGATCGCGCTCACTCTTCCGATGTCCCCCATCCGTGGCCGTGCCCGGAAGACGAAGACATGGACGACATCTCTGAAGGTTGCTCCCGCGGCTTCGAGTGTCTTCCGGATCCCTTCCATACTTGCCCGGGTCTGCACCTCCAGGTCATTGGGCATATGCTTTACAAGGTCTTCCCGGCGGTGCGGGTGATCATGATACACCGGAAGCGCCGTGGTGCCAGCCAACCACAGGAGTTTGCCGCTTTTGATTTTGATGGCCGGCACGAAAGGCATTACGACAGTCCGGTCATAATTCGGGTGGTGGACGACTTCCATATGCTGATTAATGAGGTCTTGTCGGATCGTCATGGTCAAACCTCCTTTCAGGGCCTTTTAGGTAGTGGTCTAGTTTGGAACCAAATTAGACCACTACCGCCTTTTAGCAGGATTCCAGTTCATGGAAAAGGAACGAGTATAATGGGCAACCATGTTGCCGGCGAAGGAGGATCTGTTGATGCGGAGGCGACGGATATTACAAGGTCTCAGCGGTCTCGTGGCCGCTGCGGTGCTCCGGCCTGCGGCGGCTGCGCGGGCGCTGGTTCAGGAAGGCGCGGCGCCGGCCGGCGACGTCACGGGGAGGCTTGCGCGGTACATGGTTGCCGCGCGCGATCGCGAACTCCCCCCAGCGGTGCTACAGGCCGTGAAGCACCGCATTCTCGACACGCTCGCCGCGATCGTCTCGGGCGCCCGGTTAAAGCCGGGCGAGATGGCCATTCGCTACGTGCGCGCACAGGGAGGCGCCGCCGAGGCCTCGGTGCCTACCACGAACATCAGGACGTCGGCGATTAATGCGGCGCTGGCTGCCGGTATGTCGCAGCCCTGGCCATGGCCGAGCGCGAGGACCGGTCAGGAGAGCAGCTTCTGCGCGCCGTAGCACTCGGGTACGACCTGTGCTGCCGCCTCCTGATGGCGCTGGGCCCAGACCACGTCCGTGCGACTCACCGTAGCGCTGAAGGCATCAGCTCCACGTTCGGTGCTGTCGGCGCCGCGGCCTTGCTGGCAAGGCTCGACGAGAGGGGCATGCGCCATGCGCTATCGTATGCAGCGCAACAAGTGTCCGGGATCTGGAGCTGGGAACGCGACACTGAACATATTGAGAAGGCATTTGACTTCGCGGGGATGGGCGCCCGCAACGGCATCACCGCAGCGATGATGGCGCAAGCTGGGTTCACGGGTGTACCCGACGTGCTCGACGGCGAGCACAACGCGCTGCAGGCGCTGTCGCGCGAGCCGCGGTCTGAAGAGATGGTAGCCGGGCTCGGCAGCCGCTTTTTCGTCACGGAAACCGCCATCAAGGTATTCTCGGTCGGCTATCCGATTCAGGCGCCGCTGGACGCATTCCTGACACTTCGGCGCACGCACGCGCTCACCGTCGAAAACGTCGAGCGAATCGTTGCCCGCGTGCCCGAGGATGGCGCGCGCATCGTCGACAACAGCGCGATGCCCGACGTGAACCTTCAGTATGCAATCGCCGTTGCGCTGATCGATGGCACGCTGTCGTTCGACGCCAGCCATTCCTACGAACGGATGCGCGACCCACAGGTCCTGGCGGTGAAGCAGCGCGTGCAGCTGGTTGGCGATCGCGCACTGATGGATCCGGATGCACCACGCAGCGGTCGTGTGGACGTGACGCTGCGTGACAGCCGTATCGTCAGTCACTTCACGCGGCACGCTCCAGGTACCAAGGAAAACCCGCTGGATACTGCCGGCGTGAACGCGAAGGCGCGTGCGCTGATGACGCCCGTGATCGGCGCACGCCGTACCAACGCCGTGATCGAGCGCGTGAATGGTCTCGACCAATTGCGCTCAGTGCGCGAGCTCGCGGGCCTGTTGGCTGGCCCCGCATGAGCGTTGCACAAAAAAGGCACTGCTGGTTATTGAACATCGCCGATTCGCATTCGCCGATCGCCAATGTCTAACAGCCATGTGCAATCAGCCAAAGCAATTGCTAAGGATATTGCACATCTTTGTTGCGTACCTGACGATTGGCGATTGCAAATTTCAGATCGGCGTCGCACTGGAACACGTCCCATAAGGTCACCACAATGCGGCGCCGCTTCAAGCCTTACGGTTACTCGAACATTTCCGGAAAGTAAAACGTAAGAACGCGGTTCTGAAGGGCGCTGGCCACCATGATCTCTTTGTAGTTCGGGATCACAGCAATCCCCGAGTTCTGTCCTCCTCCAGTGATCTGTCGAACCGGGATTCTCCAGCGTGGAGCAACGTCTCCGTCGTCGGTGATTTTCCAAACGGCCCAACCGTCCATGGAGTTGGATAAGATCAAACCCTTTTCGGGATAGGTCGTTATTTGGCCGCCTCCAAACCCGCCCGTCTTCGGTCCCCGGATAACGCGCAAAGGCTTGGCGTTTCCGCCGGCAGCGCGATCAAAGATCAACAGGCCATTGCTTTTGACGATCAGGAGATTATGGACCGGATCCACAGCGACCTGCGGAGTCGCTGCTCGAATTTGCGTGTCGGGTCCGGTAAGAATTCGTTTGGGTGCCACGTCTCCGTTCGCCATCCGGTCAAATACCAAAACACCTTCTGGCCCACCCGTTCCAGCGGTTCGATATCCACCTGAGCCAACGGGAAGGAAGATCTCATTATTTTCCGGATCCGCGGTCACGGTACTGAGAGCGGCATAACCCATGCCTAATATTCCGGTCTTCGGCCCCTGGATGATCCGAAGGGGAGCTTCCTCTCCATTGGCTCCTCCGCGGAATACCAGAATGGCCTGTGACAGCGGGCTATTCACAACGATTTCATCGTGAATCGGATCATATGAAAAACCGTGCATGGTTCTGCTGAGCAGCGTCTTTTGACCCTCGAGCGTTCGTACCGGCGGCTGATTCTCCTTCGCCAGCCTGGCGAAGGCCGCAATCTGCGGATGGGTCACTCAGTTGGGCACCCATATCTGGTCGCGCGCGGCGTCATAGGCCAGGGCCTCGACCTTGCCGAACTTCAACGACACTTTGTTCGCAGGCGCGCTGCGGATGGTGCGCAACGGCGCCACGTTTCCGTTTGCCGTCAGCGGGTAGGCCGAGGCCGAAGAGTTACCGAAGCTGGAAACCCACAGCTCATTATTCTTCTTGTCCACAAACACACCCGACGGATTTGACAGACCGGTCCGGTTGCCTTTGATGACTCTCGTCGGCGCCACGTTCCCCTGATCCGTTCCCTTGAAGACGAGGACCGATTGACCGATGTCGTTGGCGACATACAGATCCCCGGTATCGGGGTCGATCGACATTTGTGCGGGCCAATTCATCTGGGTCCGGGAACCCTGAATCACGCGCACCGGAGCCGTGTCACCGTCCGCGCCGAGTGGGTAGACCGAAATCGAAGGGTCTTCGAATCTGCCCGTACCGGCAGTCCTGTAGTCACTGACATGGCCCCAATTGGTGACGAACAGCAGTTTGTTCTTCGGATCAAGAGCGACACCATGCACGTCCGATAGACGCGTGCTTTCCCCTTGCAGGCTGCGCAACGGCTTGTCGTCTCCGGAGGCGCCCTTCCGAAATACGGCCACCTCGGGAGGGTACTGGACACCCACGAAAAGCTCCTGCCTCTCCTCATCAACAGCCAGAGCGAAGCCCCGATGGGGAGTATGCAAAATACGCCCAGGCTTGATATTTCCCTTGGCGTCGCGGGGAAACACGACAACCTTGTCCCCAGTATCCGTTTCTACCGAGTAGATGTCCCCATTCTTCGCATCGATATAGAGGCCGTTGTTGAACTGGATATCGGTTTCCGGTCCCTGGATGACCCGCTTCGGTTCGGTAAAGGGGACGCCTGGCGGTGTATTGTCCATGCGGTTGAACACCCGGATGCTCCACATGTTGTTATCCTGGAGGATGACTTCATCGAATCGCGTATCGACCGCGACGGAACTGTAGATTGGATCCGTATCTCTAATCGTGCGGGTCGGGGGACGAGTGATATCGCCGGTTTGGCTGCCATTTTGCGAGGCCGCATAGACGGGCCTTTGCTGCAATGCAGCCAACAGATTTTCCTTTTGCGTCGCGGCGAGATTGGGATCGACGTCAGGCCACTGGCACATCTCTCCATCATCGGGTAACTGCCGGACGGAAACCAATTGAGGAGAGCCCGTGGCTGGCCTCAATTCCGGCCGTTCTACAATCGACCAGCAGGAGATACTCACCACGATCGCCAGTACCGCGGCAAGGGCCATACTTCTGCCGTCGTTTCTTTTCATCCGCATGAAGGCTCCTTTCAGAATTTCCACATCATAAACTGCCCCGGAACAGATGTTTGTTGATCTTCAGCGCTCTTATTCTCGATTCAAGTGTCGAGGCCGGCATGCCAAGACGTGCCGCGGCCCCGTCTGGGCCCGCGACACGGCCGTGCGTTTCCTTCAAAACGGCCTCGATGCGTGCCTTCTGCGGGTCGCGTGTATTCTGTGATTCCGAACCTGCCACTTCGGGTGTTCCTTTGGATTCCGCCGGAAGCGTGCCGGGTTCCAGCCGAAATACTTCGCTGTCGGCGAGGATCACGCCGCGCTCGATGACGTTCTGCAGTTCGCGAATGTTTCCCGGCCATGAATACCGTTCGAGCGCCTCCGATGTCCTCCTATCGATCTGGCGAATACGTTTTCCCATTCGGCTTGCGAAACGCGATACGAAGTAATCGATCAGGATCGGAATATCATCGAAACGTTCTCGCAACGATGGGGCATGTATCGGAAAAACATTCAGCCTGTAGTAAAGGTCCATTCGGAAACGGCCAGCAGCAACTTCATGTTCCAGGTTCCGGTTCGTTGCCGTAATCACTCGAACATCCGTATGGATGGTTTTATTGCCGCCGACCCGCTCGAATTCTTTTTCCTGAAGCACTCGAAGTAGTGCAATTTGCATCTCCGGAGTCAGTTCACCGATTTCGTCGAGGAAAATCGTTCCGCCGTGAGCAGTCTCGAAACGTCCGATTCGCTGCTGCAGTGCGCCGGTGAACGCGCCCTTTTCATGCCCGAACAGTTCGCTGGCAATGAGTTCCGCCGGCAGCGCTGCGCAATTCACTTTCACCAGGGCCCGGCCGGAACGCGGCGATCGCCGGTGAATGGCATGAGCGATCAGTTCTTTTCCGGTGCCCGTTTCTCCGGTGAGGAGCACGGTCGAATCCGTCGGTGCAACCTTCTCAATCGCCGTCAGCACATTTCGCAGAGACTGAGACGAGCCGACAATCTCCTCATAGATCGACCGTTGAACAATCTCGTCCTGCAGCAGCCGGTTCTCGGCCTGGAGTTGCTCTTTTAGCGCCTTGATTTCCTCGTAAGCCAGGGCATTCGACACGGCGATCGAGACGATTTCCGAAACATCCTGCAGCAACTCGACGTCGGTATCCCGGAACGCCTGCCTTTCGAACGACACAAAGTCCACGGCGCCGATCAGTTCGCCCCGTCTCAGCAACGGCAGTGAGATGTAGCTTTGAACACCGTACTCGAGGAGCCTTTCCTCCGCTGGGAATCGCTTGTGACCTCGGAGATCGGAGCAGACGTAGGGCCTGTGGGAAGAAGCTATTTCGCTGACGGGATGCTCGCTGAGCCGCTGCTTGATGACCGGAGTTTGCCCAGACGCCTTGATGCTGGAGGCCGCGCGCGCGACGACGCTTTCAATGGGCTCTCCAGGCCTCCGGCCGATGCCCTCAACATGTAAAGAGTGCAGCCTGGTGTACTCTCCTTCGATCACCATCACTGCAATCGCGTGAAAATGAATCGTCGGCCTGAGCGCAACGATCAGCGCTTCGAGAACCTCGGCCAATTCCAGGTGACTGCTAGCCGCCTTCGCTACATCCAGGATGAGTCGTGCGCTGGATTCAACCCCGTAACGAGCGTCCAGGCTTTCCTGACTCGAACTTGTCATTTGTGAAGGGTATCATGCCGCGTATGCGGGACACACGTGTACAGGAGGGAGGCGACTCCAGGATTCGAGGAGGTGAATCGGCAAACCCAAAGCTTCAGTTAGCTACAATTGGTTAATATAGCTGCACACAGATAAAACATCCATAATACACTTAACTAATTATAGTGAATGTGTGCGATAATGACTGATCGATTGGCTCGGCTTACCTGAACAACTTTGATCAAGGGGGAAGAAAGATCAATGCGCAGAAACCTGACGTATTGGGTCCGTTCCAAGCAAACTAACGAAATCAGCGGTTTTGGCCGGACGCCGGTTCCGGCTCACTTCAAGACGCTCGAAGAGGCCAAACTGTATCGCCGGGAACTGAATTTACACAAGGGAGCCTATCATCCCGGTTACTTCGTCGAAGAACAGGACGACTGTCCTCCTCCTTCTTTTTCTGCCGGACCTGAAAGATCGTGATCGAGGGTTCCTAACGAGACCGCCTCTGGAGGAGCTATGTCCCTCGCAATAACGTCAAGATTTGTTTCTGGTGTCGTCATCGTGGATATGTGCGGCAGATTGTGCTTCCTTGAAGTCGCTTTGCGTGAACATATCAACGAACTATTGGAGGAAGGCCACCGCGAGTTCGTACTGAATTTGGCGGATGTTCCATACATCGACAGCTTTGGTTTAGGCCAGTTGATCACCATCCGGGCTTCGATCCGAAGCAAAGGCGGCCGATTGATCCTCCTACAGCCGACAGATCACGTTCAGAAACTGCTTCAGATCACAAAGCTCAACAGCGTTTTTCACACTTCAGGGGAAGAAGCTCAGGCCGTCAGAAGCGTACGGACGAGTCTC
>QHXC01000462.1 GCA_003222815.1 Acidobacteriota bacterium
CGGCCACCCCTCCTTTGCCAAGGAGGGGACTTCGCCTTTCCCGCAGGTTGTCCCAGACGCCCGTGTCCAGCGGACGACTTGTGGGTAACGCTCAAGCAGTGATGCAAGGAGGGGAATAGCGCTTGATTCCAATTTTTTTCACAGCTTCCCCGTCACCCCTCCTTCGCCAAGGAGGGGAATTCCGGCTCATTCTGTTTTCCTCTTGAGTTCCGTGGGCCTGCAATCGACATCAGAAGATCAGCTTGACCCCCAGTTGGACCTGGCGCGAGGTCGTGCGTGTGCTTGTAATCCGGCCGTAAGTCGGATTGACGTTCCCGGTCCCGGCCACAGCGCCTTGACTGAAGACGGCGCCGCCGGGAAGCGCAAAGTTGGGGTGGTTTGGAACGTTGAACACCTCAGCCCGGAACTGAACCATGTTGTCTTCCGAAAATTTCACTCCCTTCAAGAGCGCAAGGTCCAAGTTCGTCAGCCTCGGACCGGTCAAAACATTTCTGCCGAAGTTGCCGTTAAAGCCAACCGCGGGCAAGGAGAAGCACGAAGGGTTGAACCAATGCTCCACCGTGGGGTGGGCTGTAGGGTCGCAGCCGGCAACGTAACTCGGACGAGCGGACGAGCCCCTGAACGTGTTTGTCGCAATTCCGGTCGTGACGTTGAAGGGGTTCCCGCTATGGGCGAGGAACACTCCGCTGAGCTGCCATCCTTCGACAAATGGGTTACCGTGGAACGGTAGAGTGTACAGGCCGTTGAGTGAGAAGTTGTGGCGGAGGTCGTACGTGCACCGGCCTCTGTCGTCGTTCGGGTTGAACGGGTTCGAAATGCTGGTCCCACCGTCGACCAGGTAGCTACCCGATCCAATGTCGATGCATTTCGAGAACGTGTACGACACCTGTCCCGACCAGTTGTTGTTCAATCGCCGGTTGAGTCCCAGCTGCAATCCGTTGTATCTCGCCCATCCGAACGTTCTGGACGACGACAGGGTGTCATAGGCCGGGTTGACGCGGGGGTTATCGACAACAGTAAGTCTGCCGCCCACCGTCTGCAACGTGGCGAACTGCAGTCCGTTGGGTGTAACGATGGGTATCGGCGGATTTACTTGAAGCTGCTGTACCTGGTGAATGCTGTGCGACCCGACATACGCGGCCGTCACCGCAGTGTTCGCCCCAAGCTCGCGCTGGATGCTCAGGTTCCACTGCTCCACGTACGGAGTGTGCAACCCGTTTTTCATATCCATGGCAAACGTTTGCGTGGGCAGAGCAGGAGCAACGCTCGAGAAGGCTTTCGGAAACACGGGATTCAGCTCGGTCGCACTGACAAACGGCGGCGATTGATAGTAGGTGGCGGCGTAGTCGCGTGGGCCGATGATCGCGTGGAACACTCCAAAACCTGCCCGAACGGACATCTTGTGATCCTTAAACGGATCCCACGCAATGCCGAACCGCGGGTCGAGGTTCGCCAGCGATGGATTGTGATCGTAGATGTGGGACACCGGCGCGAATCCCGTGCTGTACGGCGGATCGATGATACGGTGCATCTTGTTGTCCGCTTCGGTCCCGTTGTTCGTGGGCGAGTACCGCAATCCGAGGTTTAGCGTGAGGGTGCTCGACACCCGCCAGTCATGCTGACCGTACAAATCGTAGAGCCATTCGCGAAACCGGCGCGAGGCGTCGCGTCCGCCCAGTATCGTGCCGCTGTACTGCAGCGGGACACCTTGCAGGAACAGCGTGAAGCTGTTGAAGGTGAACGATCCGTGGCCGGGAATCGGAGAAAAAACGTTGGACTGAACTTTGGTTACGCCTGCGCCAAACTTGAGGCTGCGGCTTCCCTTCGTCCAATAAACGTCATCGCCGAAGTTGTATCGCATCTGCGAGAACTGCCACGGACCCGGAGCGGCCGAGCCGAAACCAGTAACTCCGCCGGAAATCGTCAGGCCCCCGTCGGGCAGACCTTCGTTCGGAAACCACTGCAGCTCCGGGTGTGTGATGACGTCGGTTTTGCTGCGCTGCCACGGTCGTGAAACGGCGAACCGGGCCTGATTCAACAGCGTGCTCGAAAAAGTGTGTTTTTCCTCGACCGTGAAGAACTCGTTGTTATTGGAGTTGATTGCCGGCCACAGGTCAGGGATTGGCCCGCCGCTCGGTTCAAACAGTTCCGCGATGTCGCTCACATGCCGCACGAAGAGCGTGTCACCCTGGGGGAGAACCCAGTCGAACCGGCCGAGCGCGTAGTTCTCGTGCGCCGTCTGTGTCGGGTTGAGCGTGGCGATTCCCTGGCCGCCACCTACGACCGTGTCCGGTACAGGCCAGAATTTGAAATACGGCGCGACACGCGCATCGACACCGACGTTCACGAGACTGCCGCCGGGCCCAGTCGGCAAAAACCCTTTTCGAGCATCCGCGTCAGGAACCGTGATGATTCGGGTTTCGTCCAGCGAATGCCTGAACCCTTCGTAATTCCCAAAGAAAAACATTCTGTCGCGTTTGATCGGTCCGCCCAAGGTTCCGCCGTACGCGTCGCGGTGGAACGAGGGAATCGGCGCGGCCGGCCTATCGAAATAATTCTTGGCGTCCATCGCGCTATCGCGCATGAAGTCGTAAGCCGTGCCATGGAACTTATTCGTTCCCGATTTGGTCACAGCGTTCATCACGGAGCCGTTGCCCCCGTATTGGGCGCTGTACGTGTTGGTCAGGACCTGAAACTCCGCGATCGCATCAATGCCCATCGACGTGCCGACGACACCCGCTCCTGATCCACGATTGAAATAGTCCTGGATGTTGGTACCGTCGAGCAGCTGCGCCTGTCCGTTGGGTCTGGATCCCGAAACGGAATACGTGGGCGCCGTTCCGTAGAATGCTCCGGCGACGATGCTCTGATAAATGGATACGCCAGGGGCCAGCAGGATCAACTGTTCGACATTCCGGCCGTTCAGGGTGAGCTGACCGACGGGCAACGCGAAGTCCACGACAACCTCGCGGCCGACCGTCACCTCGATTCCCTTGTGTATCACGGTTTGAAAACCCGGAAGCTCGGCCTTCACTTCGTACTGGCCCACGTTCAGGCTGGGTACCCGGTAACGCCCACGCTCATCGCTGAGTGTGGTCCGAGCGATGTCTGTTCCCGTATTCGTCACCGTCACGCTCGCGCCAGGGACTGCGGCGCCGGATGGGTCGGTCACCGCGCCCAAAATGGCCGCTGTTGTCGCCTGCCCGGCCAGAGGTATACTCGTCGCACCCGCAAAGAAAATCACCAACAGCGTGCAATTACCGGCAATGCGAATCTTTGATTTGGCTAGCATTCCACATCCCCCTTTTTCCCGTTTCCCTGTACCAGTTGAAGCTCCTGACTCCGGCGCGGCGCACAGCGCTACTGGCACCAGCCAAACCGTAGCGGGAAAACGTCATCGCCGTTCCATGCCCTTGGCCTTGAAGGTGGGTGTCACAGATGCGTCGGTGAGAAATTTAATCAGGGCCTTCGCGGCATCCGCATTTTTGGCGTTGGGGCTGACGCCCGCTGCAAAGCTCACGTAGCTTTGGAACTTTGACGGAAGGGGGCCAACGAGTTCAAGGCCACGCACGGGCAAGATTTCGCTGATCAGCGTGATGACCATTTCCGTCTTGCCCTCTGCCACAGTTGCTGTGGCCTGGTCGGCTCCCGGCGTGAGAACGATCTTGGATTTGACATCGTTGGTGATTCCGAGACCTTCGAGCATTTTCTCGATATGAACGCGGCTGGCGCCATCCCGAACCCACGTCATCGACTTTGCGTTCAGCAGCACTCGTTTGATCGAATCGGGCGTGCTGATGTCGGGCTTTGGCGCACCCTTACGGATACCGACACCAATACCGGAGCGGGCAAGATCGGCTCGCGTACCAGCGGCGATCTTTCCCTCTTTGCTCAGGTCCTCGATAACTTCAGTCGTTAAGATGGCGACATCGAACGCTGCGCCGGACTGTATCTTCTGTTTTGTCGATGCAGATGTGCTGATTTCCATCGCGAGCGGATGCCCGATGGCGCGCTCGGCTTGGGCGCGGGTCTCGTCTAACACCGCTTTCATGCCGTTGGAAGCCAAAACACGAACTGGCGGAGCCTGCGCTGTGGATTCCTGAACAAACGTAAAAACGAATACAAAACCCATTGCCGCTATTGAAGCGGCGATCAATCGTATGCTCATCACCTCGTCTCCTTTGTTCCATGTGTGGGCGCGGGCTAAAGCCCGCGACTACATGAACTGATCGGACGAATGTTGAATAAGAACGTTATTCCCCTCCTTGCACCACCGCTTGAGCGTTACCCACAAGTCGTCCGCTGGACACGGGCGTCTGGGACAACCTGCGGGAAAGGCGAAGTCCCCTCCTTGGCAAAGGAGGGGTGGCCGCGCCATCAAGTAAATGGTCCCATTCCTTTGAAGGCGCGGCCGGGGTGGTTCGTTCAACTTCCGATAATC
>QHXC01000463.1 GCA_003222815.1 Acidobacteriota bacterium
GAATCAGCGAAGCGATATTGCCCTCTTTGTCAATAGCGCTGATATAGATCGTGTCATTACCTTCGGAATCGGTGAGTCCCTCAAGGCGCGATGGCTGGACGGAGCACGCGGCCCTCTTCATGTCGATTAGCTTTGCGCGGCCGGATGCGTGCCGTTTCGATAGGAGACTCTGGACGGGAACGTCTGAAAATCGAGGATCTCCGACGTACCGGACGAGATCTGCAAAAGCGAGTTTCTTGGCTTCGATCATCACGTGCAGAGCCTGGGTGCTGTGAAAGCCCCACTCGCTGAGCGGATATTGCTCCATGATATTCAGCATTAGAAGTGCGGCGATTCCGATGCTGTTTGGGGGCAATTCGTTCACTGTCCAGCCCCTATATGTGGTGCTGATCGGAGTGACCCACTCGGGCTCGAACCCGGCGAGGTCATCTGCAGTAAACGTGCCGCCCTGTTCTCGGGAAATTTGAAGAATGGCATGAGCGATCGGACCTTTGTAAAAGGCATCTCTGCCATGGTCAGCGATGAGCTGCAGTGAGTTTGCCAGCTCGGGGTTACGGAATACTTCGCCCGGACCGGGCGCATGGCCATCCATCAGAAAAGTCTTTGCGGCATTTGGAAATTGACTGAGCAGCTCCACAGCGTTGGACCAAGTTCCGGAAATCACCTCGCTGACCGGATATCCGTGGTTCGCGTAAAAAATCGCGGGAGCGAGAAGCTCCGAAAAGGTCTTCGTCCCGAACCGGTGGCGCAGGGCATCCCAACCGGCGACAACACCCGGCACGGTCACGCTGTAAATGCCGCGTTGCGGCATCGTCCCGTGGCCTTTCGATCTCAGGTGTCGCGCGCTCAAGCCGGCGGGCGCATACCCGCTGGAGTTCAGGCCGTACATCTTGCCTGTGCCGGCCTCGTAATAGATGACGAACAGATCGCCGCCAATGCCGTTGCCGGTAGGTTCCATCAGGCCGATGGCGGCATTGGCGGCGATGGCGGCATCCACGGCAGTTCCACCCCGCTCCAGTTGCAAAGTGCCGGCGCGGGCCGCCAGTGGCTGGCTTGCGGCGACAATACCGTAAGTTGTCGCCACCACCGAGCGGCCGATGATAGGCCGGCGTTGCGATCGCCCCACGACGTCTAGTTCCCTGTCCCGGCACGAGACTGCTGCCGGGCCACCAGGGGTCCCACGATTCGTTCGAAATCGGCTTGCGGTCCGGGGTTGCCGTGAATGGAAACCATGGCCCGGTCGGCGCCTTGCAAAAGACCTCTCGCATCCTGGGCAGCCGCCGCCATCGCAAGTATCAGTACGGGTACTACAAGCAATACCCATTTTGCGTTTCTCATCGCGTTCCTCCTTCTAGAACGATAGCTTCATGGACAATTGTAACTGCCGCGGGTTGAACATCGTTCTCGGACTACCGAATAGGGGATTCGGAACCGGCGGACCGGCCGCGGGGCAACCGCCTACCTGGACTGACTGGATGGCCTGGCTCGCGGCGTCCTTGTACTGCCGGGGCTGCTGTCCGCCACAGAGGTTGTAAGTACCGTAGACGACCACCACCTCGTCCACATTCGGACGGTTGAGCACGTCGAACGCATCGACGGCGAGTTCGAGCCGCGTCCCTTCCCGCAGACGAGCAAGGCTGATGGTGCGTGAGAGGCGGATATCCCACGAGCGAAGACTGTCACCCTTGTATGTGTTGCGGGATAGATTCCCGACACGATCAGCGGCCGGGATGAGGTCGTTATTGGCATCGTAGCCCACGAATAGCGTAAACGGCCGAGGGCTCTGAAGGATGACGATATTGCTCAGCAGGAAGTTCCGCAGGAAAGTATTGGAGGGACCTGCGAGCGAGAAGTTAGTGACGAAGCGATGGCGCGCATCCTGGTTCGACGTCGCCCGTTCCCGGCCTCGGCGGAAGACGTCCTCCGGAACACTGATGAACGTCGCAAACGTCCCGTCGTCCAGCGTGTGGGAAAGAGTGTAATTCGCGTTGAAATTCACGTATTTGCCGGCCGTCTTGTTCACTTGCAGTGTACCGCCGTGATAAACGGAGTTGCCCGTGAGGTCGTTGCAACAGATCAGACCCGCGGGGTAGCGCGGGATGCCGCTGTAATAATTCTTGCCGGCAGGGTAGCCCGGCGGCGGCGGCCCGGCCGGGGGACAAGGATAGGGCCCGCTCGAAATTCCTTGAACGGGACAGAGGTTGCCCAGTGTGGAGCGCAGCAGGTGATGCGCGGCGACAAAGATGTAGCCGGCGCCGATAGTGAATCCGCGGCCAATCCCCCGATCAATCTCGAGGTTGGCCTGTTCCGAATATGGAATGGGACTGTCCCGATCCGTGTAGCTATACCCGACATTAGTCGGGGCCACAACGCTGTGTGAGATCACCTCTCCGGTATTGAGAAAGGTGGCAGCGATCTGTGCCGGCGTCGGCACGCCAGGTACGGGTATGAACGGGGGCACGTTCAACTCATACACAGCGCTCTCCGCGCCTCGGCGGTTCGGCGGTAGATCTGCATTCGCGAGAATGGCCGGACGCTGGGGATAGGTGATGAACAGGAAGGGGAGGCTGTAGCGGTCGTTGAAGATGCCGAACCCGGCGCGAATGACCGTCTTCCTATCGGGTGAATAGGCAAGTCCGATACGGGGCTGCACGCCCTTATGACTCACGTCCATCTGGTCCGACAGACCCGACTCGAAGTCATATCGCACACCATAGTTCAGGGTCAGCTTTGGCGTGACCCTCCACTGGTCTTGGAAAAAGAACCCGTAATAGCCGTGGTTAAGGTATACCGAGAAGTTTTTCTCTTGCTCCGGCAAGTACGCATACGGCCACCCATTGGTCGTAAGCTTCTCGACCACGCCCGGAGTAAAGTTGACGGTCCGACCCAGAGGCGCTGACTGAAATGCGATCGGAACGCCATTCGCAATATCCGCAGGATTCGGACCGGGGACAGCCGGGAATACAGGAAAACGTGGATCACCGTTAGGAGGAAGGGCCATGGGGCATGGTCCTGCGGCGAAGTTGGACACGATCTTGGCAGACGGCTTCACGAAGTTGGCAAAATCCACCAGGCAGTTGATGCCGGGCAGAATGATCCGAATGGGCGTGAATCCCGGCCACAGTACGGAATTTTTGACGTAATTGACGTCGCCGCCGAAGCGGAGGAAATGCTTTCCCTTGACCCAGGACAGTGAGTCCGAGCCCTGGACTCGGGTCTCCCAGATTTTGTCAAGAACGCCAAAGTTATGCCCGAACAGCAGCTCGTTGGGAATGTCCAGATTAGGCTCGCCAGTCACTCCCGGGAAGGTGTAGTGCCGGCGCGCATACTGGCCGAGCACCGTGTTTACGAGATTACTGCCGATTTGCGTAGTGACGGTGCCGGCCAGGGACTGGTCGCGCACGAACACGTTGTGTCCGCTGCTGGGAGCGCCGATGCCGCCGCCGTCCAGTGTCGAGCCCACGAGTTGGTTCAAATCGCGCCCATCCTCGATGTTATACCGTACTGAAAGCTGGTTGTGAGCGCTGAGCTGGTGATCGAGTCTGACAATGCCATAATCATTGTCTTTCGTCTTCAAGACACCGATATTCTCCGGCGCGATTCCCAGCGCCGCCTTGGACGCATTAATCAGCGCAAGGTTGTTGAGAAGCACGGTAGGGTAAGTCGGCGACTCGCCGCGCCGCTGGCCTTCATAGTTCATGAAGAAGAAGGTCTTTTCTTTGCGCATGGGGCCTCCGAGCGTGAAGCCGAACTGATTTTGCCGCAGCACGTTCGGTTGAGGCGCGGGTTGCAAAAGCGATCGGGCGTTTAACGCGTCATTCTGAAAGTAATCGTACACCGACCCATGTAAGGTGTTGGTGCCCGACTTGGTAACGATATTCACAATGCCGCCCAAAGCGCGCCCGTACTCCGCGCCGAAACTGTTGTTCACGACGCGGAACTCCTGCACGGCTTCTTGCGGCGGAGTGGCGCGTTGGGAGCCGGTTGCGGTATTGATGTTGTCGGCGCCGTCGACCGTAACTTGATTGCTGAGGTCGCGCATGCCGGCAAAAGAAACCCGGGTCACTTCGAATTCAGTGATGGTCGATCCGACGCTGGTGCGACCCGAAGCAACGCCGGGCGTCAACAGGGCGAAATCGGTAAAGAGGCGGCCGCTGATCGGTAAACTGTCGATTTGCTTGGTCTCAATCACGTTGCTGATCTCGGTGCGGGTTGGCTCAATCGCCGGCGTCTCCAGCGTGACTTCCACAGTCTCCCGGCGGCCTTGCACGGCCAGAGTCACGTCGAGCGTCGCTGTTTGCCCGACTCTCAGTGGAATCCCTGATTGAACATGCGGTTCGAAGCCGGTGTAAGTCACGTTCAGCTCATAAGGCCCGGGAGGGAGATTAGGAACGATGTAATATCCCGACGCGTTGGACGTCGAGGTGTATGTGCGATTGGTGTCGAGGTTTCGCATGCTTACACTGGCATTCACTACTACGCTTCCGGTGGCGTCTCGCACCGTTCCGTTCAACTGGGCGACGGCAATCACAGCTTGAGCGAAAGCAGAGTTCTCGAAAAACATTAGAACTCCAGCATTCAGTAGAACTGTTGCCAGAATAGCGAGCAACAAACGTTTCATATTCATTCCTCCGAAGAAACGAGCGATCGGCAGGGCAGCCGAAAACACACACAAAAGGGAACAGCCTGGTTTCAAAAGCACTCCTTCAGGTGATTTGCGAAGTAGAGGATAAGCCGTTAGGGTCTACTTGCAAAGCGAATGATGTTGCGGCTTTTCCCCTTTTTGCCAAAGGATGCCAAAGGAGGGGAGGCCGAAGGCCGGGGTGGTCAGGGTTTGAGCCAATGGCGAAATCTTCGGGGCGCGGCGCGCTTCGAGCGCGCAAGAGGGCGCGGGCGCAGCGGCGCGGTTACAGTGCGTCGGCCACCGCCCGGTGGATTTGCATCAGCGCAGGTATTGTCTCTGCCTTGCGACGGCCCCATCCGCATTCGGTCGCGATGCCGTGGGGACCCCGGTAGTGACGCTTGAAGGTAGCAAGCCTGCGAAGCGAACCTTGAGTGCCGTCGGTGAGGTGCACCAGGCCGATGAACAACTTTCCGGATCCGGGATGCAGGTCCGCGAGTGGCTCGAAATAGGCGTCGTCCGTGCGATTGCGCGGCGCCGGCATGTGAACGAAATCCAGGCGGCGACCGGCTCGCGAGACTGCAAGATTCGCCATGCGCACGGCAATGCCGAGATCGCGCGGCTCGATCAGATGCGTGTGCTCGAGATCGCCGTAGCACAGGTGCATCCCGAGAATCACCTGCTCCGGAACGCGCGGCGACAATCGCTCGATGTAGTGGCCGAATCGCTCGAAGGGATCGCCCGAGGCGCGCCAAGCGAGTGGTTCCCGTCCCAGGTAGTCGTTCGCATCGCACGCAAAGACTTCCCAGCACACGTCCCACTGAATGACGAGATCCTCATGCGGCACGATGCCGAGCAACCTGTCGACTTCGACCACGAGCGCGTCTTCGATGCCGCGGGTCATGATCGCAAAGTCAGCGTCCGCACCCGTACACCAGCGCGTGAAGTCCTCCGGGAATGGCAGCGATACCTGGAAGCGTGTGCCGGCCGGGATGACGCCCTCAGCGCGTAAGCGCCGGAAGGTTCGATACGACTCCTGTGCGAATTCGGAATAGTGAAGATTGTCGAACCGCACGCTCTCGACGCCGTCGCGGACCCGGAAGCGCCACATTTCCTCCCAACTGGTGGGAACCCAGTCCTCGAGGTGTTTGTAGACGCTCTTGTCCCGGTTGGGCTTCGGCTTGTTCACCGCTTCGAGTCCCGGATTCGGCTCGAACACATGCGGTGCGTTGAAGACGATCCACTTGTTGCGGAATCCCGGCTCTCCGTACGACATCCCGATCAGCTGCTCGCCGAGTGCCGGCCCGAGCAGACGGAACACGTCTTCAGCGGTTTCTGCCGGTACGCTGCCGACCATCAGCACCGAGGCGCGCTTGTCGCTCATACGGAAGTCCTTCCAGTGCCGCGATTTCAGTTATCGCAGAAGACATCACGGACCAAGTCGCCAAAGTTCTACGCGGCCTTGGAAACCCAGAGCCTCCGCTATTGAAGCTAAGGTTTGTTCGGAAATGGCCGCGGCATCCCATGCTTCCACTCCGGCAGCACATATCCGTCACGATTCGGCATTTTGATCTGCGGCAGACTCTGAGCGTCGACTACCTGGTCCTCCGGAATAACACCGTTTTTGTAGAGCAGAAAGGCCGTCAGGGCGTACACCTCGTTGGGTTTTAGCGAGCCCTCCTTTCCGAAAGGCATGCCGCGATTGATGTAATCCCATATCGTTGTCGCGTATGGCGAGTGAATCGCCATTACATTTGCCCCTCGGATACAAGGTGAGAGACAAGGCGGCTGCTTACCAGGCGCGGGCGTCGTGCTTTCGCTTCTTATTAACTCAGGAGCCCGGCCTCCGGACCCTGTTGCACCGTGGCATGACGCACACTTCTGGGCATAGAGCGGCGCACCTTCCTTGGCGGTTCCGCCGCCCTGCGGGAGTTCCTTTCCGTCAGGACTGATAGCGATATCCCAAGCACGGATTTCTTCTGTAGTTGGAGTCTTTCCCAAACCATAGGTGGGCGACTGTGCCGACGCAAGCTGGCAGAGCCCCAGGATCATCACAAGCAGGAGAAGGTTACGCAAGTGCATTGTACACGCTCCCATCGGTCGCCACCCTCCACGGCACAATGGTATTGTCGGAGCCTTGCACACCGTGGTTATGGTAATAGTCTGGAGGCACGTTAAAGACTTTGGCGACTTGGGCTCGTGTCGGTTGAACCTGGCCCAGTTCGTCTGTACAGCGTGACATGACCACACACTCCTGTCCTTCCCACTTCCAGTTCATGCCAAACCGGGTGTGCGCCATTCGGTGTACCTCCCCTCGAATCTCAGCGTCTTTCCAGGTGTGGCCGCCGTCGGTGGATATTTCCACTTTACGAACGGCGCCCCCACCGGACCAGGCCAATCCAGTGATCTGGTAGACGCCGCGGCCGGGCAGCTTCTGTCCTCCGGAAGGAAAGGTGATGACCGATTTCGGTCCCCACTGGAAAGTCAACGCGGCAACTTTGGGGTCGTTCGAGATGTGCCCGTAGTCGTTGTAGGTCATGTAATACCGGTCCGCCACCTTCATGCGCCTGAGCCACTTGGTGTTATAAATTCCTTCGAAGCCGGGGACGATCAGCCGCACTGGGAAACCATTCTGAGGACGCAGCGGTTCGCCATTTTGGCCGTATGCCACCAAACAGTCGTCCATCGCTTTCGCCAGCGGAATGCTCCCCGCTCCTTTGACCTCCTCCGATCCCTCCGAAACGACCCAAGACACCCCCTTTTGCACGCCAACCTCTTTAAGCAACAGAGACAGAGGCACTCCGGTCCATTCGCTGCAACTGGTCAAGCCCGTCGTTTGCTGAACTGTCTTATGTTCGGGCTTCGCACGGTTTCCCAGGCACTCGATAAAATGAATGCGGGATACGGAAGGAAAGCGCTTCAACTCTTCCAGGGTGAACTCCAGCGGGCGGTCCACCATGCCGTGAAGCAAAAAGCGATACTCGCGAGGATCGATGTCCGGAACAATCGCGCCACGGTGGGTGCCCACAAAGTGGAGCGAGGATGGCGTGATAATCCCTACAGAATCCTGAAGCGGAGTCAGTACGTGAAACGTAAGACCAAACTCATCGGGCGAAGGTCTCTCGAGCACGGGTACGCGTACCGAGGTCACGTAATGGGAGCGCTCACCATACGCGACCTCATCCTTCAGAGAGCTCTTTACCAGTGCCGGTGTCTGACCGCTTGCGGACTGTATCGCACCCACGGCAGCCGCCGCGGCGCCACCTTTTAGAAATTTTCTTCGACTAGCTTTTTTTGAGTCCATGGATCTCTCCTTCGATACACCTTCTGGAATTTCGGATTGCACGAAATGTATGCGTTCTCCGCGGTCCCAGTCAATAACAATGCGCGAGGGTTTGAAGCGCCGTTTGTGTCTGTCTGGGCGTCAGAACTCGAGCCGTAGCGCGAACTGGATCTGGCGCTCGCGGTTCGCCGTTTCTCGAATGACCCCGGCTGAGCCGGCAATGTCACGCCCCGAGAAAACGATCAGCTCGGGGTGTGAGAAGTTCGCGTGATTGAGGACGTTGAAGGCCTCTACCCGGAACTGCAAATTCAAGCTCTCCTTCAGAGGAATCCGCTTGAACAACGAGGTGTTCACATTGAACAAACCTGGTCCCATAAGTGCGCCGCGCGCCACGTTTCCGAAGGTTCCGGCCGGCGGCAGTACGAAAGCATTGGGATCGAAGTAGCGGCCGGTTTTCTTGAACTCGCCTACACCCAGAATCACCTTGCCTTTGAATTCGGGATTCCAGTTGGGCACGTCGGGATTGCGGGCGTCCCCGTTCCCGGACCGGTTGGAGCCAACCAGAGGCACAACGGGGTAGCCGCTCTGGGCGGTGAGGATGCCATTCCATTGCCAGCTGCCGATCAGTTTCTCCACCCAGCCGCTGGCCCCGCTGCCGAAAGCCTTTCCCCGCCCAAACGGCAGCTGATAGAGGAAGTTGGAGCTGAACTGGTGCTGGTTGCTGTACGACGCAATTCCCTTGCTGAGCCTCAGATTGTACCGATTCAGGACCGTCCCCGACTCATTCTGGTGCTGGCCGGAGAGGAGGCCGGAATTGACATCCAGCACTTTCGAAAAGGTGTAACTGCTTTTAAACGTCAATCCGGAGCGGGCGCGCTTGGTGAGCGAGAGGGTCCCTCCGTGGTAGCTGCTGGTGCCCAAATACATCCAGGTTTGAGTGGAGCCGACAAAGCGGTTCGGACGCGTCAAGCCTGCCGGGATGTAGTCGGTTCCCTGGGGAACCGTGTTCCACTGAGCGTCCTGGAGGATTCCCCCAGCGAGGCATCCCGCTGGATTTTCACACCTCACCGGTGGAATGGTATTCATATCCACTGCGGCCGGAAGGTGATAGGACTGGCTGCCCACATAACTCAATTCCAGCGCGAGTTCTGGCGTGATCCCCCGTTGCACCTCCAGGCTCCATTCCTGAGTCGTGGGGGTGTGCATGGCCGCATCGATACCACCGGGCGCGAAGATGGAGCAGGCCGGCGGCTGCAACGGCAACTCGGCGCTGCAACTGGGCGCGCCCGGGCGTTGAACGGAGGATTGGAGTTCATCCGATTCGCGAGATTATCCTGGAGGTCGTTGTGGATCCCAAAGCCGGCCCGTACCGCCCAACGTCCCGCGCCGGTCGGGTCCCACGCCAGGCCCACGCGCGGCTGCCAGAGCGCGAGGGCATTGTTCTCAATCAACGCCGACTTGCCAATGTACGGTTGAGTGAGGATGAACCCGTTCTGGTCATAGGTGTAATTGGCGGCGTGCCCATGGACTTCATTCCATCCCGAGGTCATCTCGTCCCGCAGGCCCAGGCGCACCGTGAGATTCGGGCGAAGCTTGATTTCATCCTGGAAATACCAGGCGGCTTCCGTAGTGCGGAAATTCAGCGGCACCGGAGCTGGGGCCGCCTGGAACTGGCTCGGCCGATCCTGGAGTAACGCCAGCAAGGTGGGATACGTGAGAGTGCCCGCGTTATTCTGAACCGAGGAAAACACGCCTTGCTGGACCCATTGGAACCACACGCCCATGCTCAAGTTGTGACGCCCCATGGTCATGCGCAGGTCATTAGACCCGTTGAAGTTCTGTCTAGAACTGCTGATGAGGTTCTGGCCGTTGGCCGACGTGAAGGTCGACGCCTGGGCCGTGGACGTTCCGCCTCCAATGATCAACGCGCCCGGGTTCTTTCGTTTTTCTCCCTTCATAAAGAGCAGGCTATCGGGGAATGGCTCGTTGGAAGTGGCTACCTGGTCTGCCCACGCGCGGGCGTATCCAAAGGTCATCGTATTCACAACGGTGGGGGAAACAATATGCGTTTCTTGCGCGCTGAGCGTATAGAGACCGTTGCCTTGGCTTTGGACCATAACCGGGTTATCCTGCGGACTGTTCCGGTCCCCCCTGTCCGCGGTGAAACTGGTCGAGAGGGAATCTTGGGCGGACAGGTTGTAGTCAAGCCGCAGCAGGCCGAAATCTTCATTCACCGGCCGCGAGGGATTACTGAAATTGAAGGCGGCGCCGGTGGGCAAGCCGTTCGGACGCAACTCGGGACCATTGGGTGCCGGCCAGTACCGGAAAAACGGCAGTATGCCCGGCACCAGATTCGGAGCGGGGACATAGGCGCCGCGGTCCGGACAAGCCGTTGCCGTA
>QHXC01000660.1 GCA_003222815.1 Acidobacteriota bacterium
CACGGTGATGTCGAGGATCTTGTTCAATCCGTCGACGAATCCCGCAACGCCTCCATCGTACTTCGCATCGATGACCGGATAAGTCGTCGTCACGAAGATGTCGCCCGCGACCAGTACGTCGGAACCGCGAAAATAAACGAAAACGTCGCCGTCGGTGTGGGCCCTGGGAATGTGATACAGGAAGATGGCCTCACCGTTGAAGTAAAAGTCCCGCGTCTCCTCGAAGAACGTATTCAATGGCACTTCGGTGATGGGACGGGACGCTTCCGTCATCCGCGTGGGCACGTTTTCGTGTGCGATGATTGCGGCAGGATTCCCGTTGACGGTCATGCCCGCCTGGGAGATGGTCTCGTTGCCGCCCGTGTGATCCGGGTGCGCATGGGTGTTGATCATCCAGCGAATCGGCTTCGTGGACAATTGCCGGATCGCCGCAAGAACCTTGTCGCGCATCGTCGCGACACCGGTATCCACCACCAGGACCCCCTCATCGCCGGTCTGCACCGCAATGTTGCCGCCCGCCCCAACGAGCATATAGACGTTCCCCTGGACGTGGAACGTCTTGATTTCATCGGACGGCGCCTGGCCCTGCAGAAGCAAGGCCGCGCCGACGAGCGCCAGGAACATCAATACTCTGGAGGAACGCAGGCTAAAGCCCGCGACTACATGCCAACCGAAACGTTTGAGCATTCTTGTAGTCGTGGGCTTTAGCCCGCGTTCTAAAAGCGCCGATCTCATCGTGATTGTTTCCGCATCATCTCTTCGAGTTTCGGCATGTACTCCGGGTAGGTCGTCTCCGCACCACCCCACACCGCCTCGAACGGAAGTCCGAACTTGTTGGAAAAGTCCTTGAGAAACGGGTTTTTCCCTGGCAGGTAGTGCGGCACTTGATTTTTCGGTTTGGGCACTTCCATCGCGTATTCGCAGTTGTACAGCCAGTTCTGGTTCCCACGGTCCATCAACACGAACTCCTGGCTATTGACGTATGGCTCGGTCAGATACACCGGATCGGTCGCGATAATGACGTGCGACAGGAGATTGCCATGCCGGATGTAGTATTCGAGCATCGTGGTCAGGTCGCTGCTCGGAATGCCGCTGCGCCGATAGAATTCTTTTTTGATGTGGGTGGTTGTGACGGTAAGAATGTCCCCGTTCCATTGTCCTGTTGAAAAGCCCATGAACGTGTGGGGCGCATACTCCGGAGGATGCGGACGGCCGTCCATCCAGATCGTCCGGTACTGCATGTAGGTGCCCAGGTATTCCTTGTAGGCGATGATTTCCTGTGTGGCCGGATCCTTTTCTTCCCAGATCCGGAATTTCTCGGCATACCGGCGGGCAGCGTCGTTCATCGGAACTCCAGTGAAGTCGCCCTGCACGTCACCGGGAACTCGGTCTCCTTGATCCTCGTGGTACCTGCCGGCCCATTCCCCGGCCAAGCTAATTTGAGCCGATGCCGGAGCACTTACGAGCATCACCAGGAACAAACAACCTAAGATTCTGGCGCCATTGACACGGTACACAGTAGCCTCCTGTAACACTCGATGTAGGGACGAAACTCTCCTCCTCGGCAGAGGAGGAGTTAACACATTTCCGTTACACCATAGCGCTACTCGGCAGTGAGGTCCACAATCCCTTTGGCAGAATCCGCTGCCCTGAATCCGACCAGGATCTGACCAATGCTCAATTCCCAATGCTCAATTCTCATCCGAAAGGGGAAGCGGCCGCATGTGTGCGGCGGAACATTTGGCAATCTGACATCCACTTCGGATGAGAATTGAGCATTGGGAATTGCGCATTGGTCAGATCCCCGGTCGAGCGGATTCTGCCAAGTTATTTTTGCGCGAGCCCTAAGTACAACGAAGCCGGGTTGACGCCGTCAAATTTCGGGCCTAGGTTGTAGCTGTGGCTAATGACAGGATCGCTCTGGTGACAGGCGCCGGCAGCGGCATTGGGCGCGCCGTCAGCATCGCGTTACACTCCGCCGGATATTCCGTGGTGCTGGCCGGGCGTCGCGGTGCGGAACTCGAAAAAACCGCAGAGCTTGTGGATCGTCCGGGCGGGAAGATGCTTCCCGTGTCCACGGATGTCAGCAAACCGGAATCGGTTCGAGCGCTCTTCGCCAGCGTCAAAGAAACTTTCGGACGGTTGGATGTTCTGTTCAACAACGCCGGCACATTCGGGCCCGGCGTTCCGATGGAAGATCTCACTTACGAGCAGTGGAGCGCCGTCGTTGCAGTCAACCTCACGGGTGCGTTCCTCTGCGCGCAGGAAGCGATCAAGATCATGAAAGCCCAACACCCCCGCGGAGGACGCATTATCAATAATGGCTCGATTTCCGCTTACGCGCCCAGGCCCAACTCAGCGCCGTACACTGCGACGAAACACGCCGTCACCGGCCTCACGAAGTGTATTTCGCTGGATGGACGTAAGTACGACATCGCGTGCGGTCAGATCGACATTGGCAACGCTGCTACCGAAATGACCGAGCAAATGGCGGCGGGCGTTTCCCAGGCGAATGGTTCACTGATGGCCGAGCCCCGCCTGGATCTGAGGCATGTGGCCGAAGCTGTCGTGTACATGGCGAATCTCCCCTTAGAAGCCAATGTGCAGTTCATGACCGTAATGGCCACGAAGATGCCATTTGTGGGACGCGGATGATTTTCTCCTCACTATTGGACCCCGGCCGATGCCGCCGCAGAACGAGGCGCTGACGACGCAAGCGTGAGCGCCATGGTCGCCCAACTGGTGGCGGCTCCGGAAATCCACTGATCGATACCGTGCGGGAAGCCGTTATCGAAATACGGCTGGAAGCCTAACGCTCGCGTCTTGACGTACCACGAGCCATCCTCGAGTTGAGTATTCAGCAGGAACTGAACGCCGCGTTGATATGCGGTATCGGACACGTCTAGTCCCGCCGCCTGCAGCGCCACCAGAGCCTGCCCCGTGGCGTACGCACCGCTCGGCAGCGTTGCGATGTCGGACCAGGCACCATCGGATCGCTGCGTGGCCAGCAGCTCTCGCATCGCCTTATGAATCGCGTCTTTTTCCTTCCCGGCCCATGCCAGTCCAAGCAGCCGCCATGCTCGATCCTCACCGGTTCTCGATTGAGCTTTCGCCAGCCAGGCAGCGGCGAGCTGAATCGATTTCTCATAGCCGGCCTTGTCGACATTCGGCGCAAAAAGCTGAAGAGCACGCAGGGTGAGCGCCGTCTGTGTGATGTCGCCGGGGCACAATGGAGGCCGCGAACTGGCGGGGCCCACGGCCCAACGGCCATCGGGCATTTGGTGAGTCTTGAGGTGCATGGCGATAGTATCCGTATTCTCGTCCGGCTTGTACTGTTCTCCATGCAGTCCGATGAGGATGTAGCTCAGGATGTCGGGATCTGCCATTGGCACGAACGAAATTCCCTGGCGCATGCGCTCGCGGCTGGCGGCAAGGAACGCAACGTTCGCTAGGACTTGGGGACCGGCCGTCTGCTCGTCGACCTTGAATCCGTTCTTGCGCGCGAGTGAAACCGCCATTGCCGGCAGGCTCTCGTTGTGGCAAGACACACAGCCGGTCTTCTGGGTAAAACTGGCATCCGCACGCTGAAGCAATGAAAGGCTTCGTTGGACGGCGGCCTGGACCGTGTTTCCGCGCTGCAGCTTCAACTCTGGAGCGGCGGCGCTCCCGGCCGTTGCGCCGGATTTCATCAACAGAGCGACGATCGGCGTATCTCCATGGAGTTTGGCGA
>QHXC01000641.1 GCA_003222815.1 Acidobacteriota bacterium
GTAGTTACCTGGCCGAACACTTAATCAATCTCGGATATGAAGTGCACGGAATCGTTCGGCGTGTGGCGCTCGAGCAACCCGAGCGGCGCCTCGGCCGGATCGCTCACTTGCAAGACAAGCTCAAGCTCCATTCGGGCAGTCTCGAGAGCTACCCCAGCATTTTTCATGTCATCAGCCGGCACGATTTCGACGAATGCTACCACCTCGCAGCCCAGAGCTTCGTGGCTGAGAGTTTCGCGGACGGCTTCTCCACTATGAGCGTGAACGTCGATGGCACGCACTACATGCTTGCAGCATTACGCGAATTGCGGCCAGAGTGCCGATTCTATTTTGCCGGATCTAGCGAAATGTTCGGCCGCGTGAAGGAGACGCCCCAAACCGAAACGACGCCATTTCACCCGCGGAGTCCTTACGGCATCAGTAAGGTCGCAGGATTCTATCTCACAATGAATTATCGCGAAGCCTACGAAATGTTCTGCGTGAACGGGATCCTGTTTAATCATGAAAGCCCCCGCCGAGGTTTTGAGTTTGTCACAAGGAAGATCACCAGTGCGGTCGCACGCATAAAGTTTGGGCTTCAGTCCGAGCTCAGACTCGGAAATCTCGACGCCCACCGGGACTGGGGACACGCCGCAGACTACGTTCGCGCCATGCACCTGATGCTTCAACAGGAGCAGCCCGACGATTACGTCGTCGCCACCGGTGAGACGCATACGGTCCGCGAGTTCTGTGAACTCGCCTTTTCTGAAGCCGGCCTGGACTACCACGACTACGTGACCGTGGACCGGCAGTTCTACCGTCCAAGTGAAGTGGACTTACTTATTGGAGACGCGAGGAAAGCGCGTCGCGTTCTCAGTTGGGAACCACACCAGACGTTTGGACAGCTCGTACGCGAGATGGTGCGAAGATTTCGTGTCCTGCATGTCGGGAAATTTTATCCGCCCCACCGGGGCGGCATCGAGACGCACCTGGAGCTTGTGTGCGAAGGTCTCAGGCGCCGTTGCGATGTGAGCGTTGTCGTGGCCAACGATGGTCTTCGAACAATCTCCAGCCGCGCCGGAGGCGTCCCTGTAACGCGCGTCGGCACACTCGGGCACCTCGCGGGAACGTCGATTAGTCCGGGAATGACACGCGCGATCCGGAGACATCCGGCTGAGATCATTCACATTCACTGGCCGAATCCAACGGCAGTAGCGGCGTATCTCCTTAGCGGACATCCGGGCCGGCTGATTATCACGTACCACAGCGATGTGGTCCGGCAAAGAATATTGGCGAAAGGCTTCGAGCCCCTGCTCAGAAAAGTTTTGGACCGGGCCGCCGCGGTGATCGCGACCTCGCCCTGCTATGTGGAGACGTCTGACGTCTTGAGAGCCGTCAAGGAAAAGTGCCACGTCATTCCGCTTGGGCTTTGTACAGAGCCGTATGATTCGGTGAATTTCGCAGAAGTCGAACGCATACAGTCGAAATACGGCCCCCGAATCCTCCTTAGTGTGGGGCGCCACGTCTATTACAAGGGGTTTGAATATCTCATTGCCGCAATGCAACACGTCAATGCAAAAGTGTTGCTGGTTGGAAACGGGCCTCTCCGCAGGGATCTGGAGGCGCTGGCAAAGCGGCTCGGTGTAGACGATCGAGTCGTTTTTCTGGGCGAAGTGAACGACGTCATCCCTTACTACCATGCGGCGGACATGTTCGTGCTGCCGTCAATCACGCGGAGCGAGGCATTTGGGATTGTTCAGATCGAAGCGATGGCCTGTGGCCGGCCAGTCATTAACACGTCGCTGGATTCGGCGGTACCTTTTGTCTCCATAGGCGGTGAAACGGGCCTAACCGTCGCCCCGCAGAATGTCGAACAACTCGCGTGGGCCATGAATCTCCTGTTGGATGATGCGGACCTGCGGACCCAATTCGGCAGAGCGGCCCGCCGGCGGGTCGAAACTGAATTCGCCGCCGACGTGATGACAGAGCGAACTCTAGAGGTTTACGAAGAGGTTTTGGGCATTACTCGATCCTCGAATGAAGTCTACCGAGGCGAGACTCAATTGGAAGACAGCGAAGTTTCCGTCCTAGACTAGGCCGACAGTTCAATCCATCCGCCAGCCAATCAGACTCTCCAACTGCAGACATTCTTGTCCGACTTCAATTCGGTGGATTCTTAAGTTCGGCGTGGATACTCCCTCAACCTTTCCGACCTTCGGCAAGTGGTTCGGCATCGAAACCGAGCGCTGACAACAAGACACTCCTCTGCGAAGTTCAGTACAAGCAGCGCCCCTATGATTTCGGAATGCGAGTCCTCGACACCACTAAAGCTCACACCATAATTGTTCGCCAGCTCTGCGGACATTCTCGTGGCGACGTCTATGGAAGCAGTAATTAAAAAACTCTTCATAAAGGTGCTGGAATGATCCTGAATGCCACAAAAGTCCAGCTGACTCCGACTCCCCTTGCGGATCTCGTCGTCGTCAACATCGACTACTTCGAAGACGAACGCGGCTTCTTCATGGAAAGCTGGAATGAGAAAGATTTTGCCGCCGCGGGCCTTGGCTGTCGTTTTGTTCAAGATTCGCATTCCGCCTCACGATTCGGTGTGCTTCGTGGCCTGCATTATCAAAGCATGCAGGCTCCGGTCAGTAAGCTGGTCCGCTGTACGGTCGGCCGGATTCTTGATGTGGCTGTGGATCTACGCGCGAGCTCTCTAACGTTCGGCAAATGGTTCAGCATCGAACTGAGCGCTCAGAACAAGACCCTCCTTTATGTACCGGTGGGTTTCGCGCATGGGTTTGCCACTCTTTCGGACTACTGCGAAGTTCAGTACAAACAGACGGATTTCTACCAGCCAGAAGCGGAAGGCGGTCTTGCGTGGAACGATCCTCATATCGGCATCCAGTGGCCGTACGCCAATCCAATTCTGTCAAAAAAAGATGTGCATCAAATGAGTTTCCGCCAGTATCGGACCAATCCATCATTTCGGTAGCCGGAAGTTAGGAGTTACATCTTGAAAGGAATCGTATTAGCCGGCGGGCTCGGAACCCGTCTTCATCCGTTGACGAAAGTCACGAACAAGCATCTGTTGCCGGTCTATAACCGGCCAATGATCTACTATCCGATCCAGACTCTTGTTGACGCCGGGATCAAAGAGATCCTGATCGTCACGGGAGGCAACAGCGCCGGCGATTTTCTCCGGCTCCTGGGGAACGGCAAAGAGTTTGGATTAAGACACATCAATTACACATACCAGGAAGGCGAGGGAGGCATCGCCGCCGCCCTGGCCT
>QHXC01000642.1 GCA_003222815.1 Acidobacteriota bacterium
ATATGGACACCTCAAATGGGCGGCTTCGCCTTCGGGCTGCGTGATCACGGCAGCTGCATGGTGGCGGCAGACGTTGAAGAATCCGCGCAGGACCTTATCGCTTCCACGGACAATCACGAGCGGCTCACCCGCCAAATTCCACGTGATGTACTGACCGGCCTGGCGAACCTGTTCAATGCGTCCAACAAGCTGCCATGAGCGCGCAAACACGGTTTGCCGCTCCAGTTCAAAAACCCTCGGGTCCACATACCACGGCGCGGGAATTGTCCAGGCTTCAGCGAGCGGCGCAGTGGGATCGTATTGATCGATAATTTCTTTGAGTGAAGGATCCATGCCTAGACGGGTATTGCTATTTTTCTTTTCGGATTGAAGAACGGCGTTTTCACAACCGTCGCACCCACACGATGGCGGACGGCTTCAACAGTCATTTCCATCTCGAGCTTGGTTCCGGGCCGAGCGAACTCCCGCTTCACGGTGGCCAGCGCGATAAGCTTCTTCAACGTGGGAGACCACGTCGTCGAAGTGGCCTTGCCTATTTGGTTGGCGTTCTTGAAAACCGGCACTGCGACACGCGAGGCGGCGGCGGGCATCGTTGGAGGCAACCCAATGTTTTCGAAGACATGCTCTACATCCGGCCAGTTGATCTCGAGTCCGGCAATCTCGCGTGCGTGCCCTCGTCTCTGCTCACGAAGGAGAGCGGCCTGTCCGACGAACCTCTCTTTGTCGAGATGGACCAGACGCGCGAGCCCCATCTCAAGTGGCGAGTACTTCTGCGATTCGATGATGGCCTTCTTGCTGCTATTGAAATCGACGTCGATTAAGAGGAGCCCGGCTTCGATGCGCGCCACGTCAAGCGCCAACATGCCCGCAGGGCGAATATCGAACGCCCGGCCCGCCTGCATCAGCGCGTCCCAGACTTTCCCGCCCTCACTCCATGGGATCCAGATTTCGTAGCCCAAATCACCGGTATAACCGGTGCGAGAGATGTCTATTGGCACGTTCGCGATGCTGGCTTGCGTCACATGAAAGTACTTGAGGTTTTCGATATCTCCATTCACCAGAGTTTTCAGCAACTGTCCCGACGTTGGACCCTGAAGGGCGAGCGCCGCGACCTTCTCGGAGATGTCTTCGATGTCCACGTCCATGCCCGCGGCGTTTTGATGAAACCAGCGCAGACTCGGGTCCGCCGCGGTCCAGCGGTACGTGTTCTCATCGAGCCGCGACACCGTCCCATCGTCGATGACCTTGCCTCGCTCATCGCACCATGGAGTGTAGATGACCTGTCCTTCAGAAACCTTCCGCATGTCCCGCGTCACAATTCGGTCCAGAAGCCGCGTGGCGTCAGGACCCCTGATCCGGTACTTGAACAGAGGAGAGATATCGATCAGAGCGGCAGAATTCCGAATGGCGTTGTATTCATGCTCGTGATGCGTTTCGTACGCGCTGACCGTGTAATATCCCGACCACTCGCGATAGTTCAGGCTCTCACAAAGGGCGAAAGTTTTCTCGTGGAACGCCGTTCCGACCGGCATGGGTTTTTCCGAGAGAATTTTTAGAGCATAGCTCTCCGCGGATTACGCAGATTACGCGGATTTGATAGCTTATTGCCTCAGCGCGAAGGTGAACAGGGAATTGCCTGCAGAGATCGCGATGTATTGCCTGCCGCCCAGCGAATACGTCATGGGGCCCGAAATGACGCGGCCACCAACGGGGAACTTCCACAGCAATTTGCCGTCACGCGCATCCAGAGCGTAGAAATAGCCTTCACGCCCTCCGCTGAAAAGCAGGTTTGACGCCGTCGTCATAATGCCGGCATCGGTCACATCGGTCATTTTGAACTGCCACTTCATTTGACCGGTATGCGGGTCGAGGGCGCGGATCGCGCCGTACCCCTCGTCCTCTTTGGCGTAGTTATTCACGGTAGTCCGGATTCCCTGAGGAGTCGTCGCCCTCGGCGTCCCACCGCCAAACGTCCGGCCCTCGACGAACTCCACGTCTTGCTTCACGTACAGACTGGAGTAGTTCGCCCATGTGGGAATGTAAAAAAGGCCGGTGCGCGGGCTGTACGAGGGGTTATACCAGTTGGTTCCGCCCTGGTTTCCTGGAAGAATCAACGTGCCTTGAGCGCTGGGGGTCATTCCGGGGACCCGGATCGGTCTGCCTTTTTCATCGAACCCACTGGCCCAGTTCACTTCAACGAAAGGTTTGCCCATGAGGAATTGGCCTGTCGTCCGGTCGAGCACGTAGAAGAAGCCGTTCCGGTTGGCCCAAAGCATGACCTTGCGTGGGCTGCCTAGCCACTGCATGTCGACCAGGACAGGAACCTGCGTGGAGTCGTAGTCAAATTCATCGTGAGGCGAAAACTGATAAAACCATTTCAGCTTGCCCGTATCCGCATCGAGCGCGACCACCGAGCAGCTATAGAGATTGTCGCCGCCGCGGTTGTCGCCGTTCCAGTCCGGTGGCCGGGCTCGCCGGGCCCAGGAATGGTGTAGAAGCGCCACACTTCTTTGCCGGTCTTCACATCGTAGGCCGCAAGAAAACCGCGGATACCGTACTCACCGCCGGCGGTACCGACGATCACCTTGTCTTTCACGACCAGTGGAGCCACGGTCAAGGCATAACCGGACTCGGGCTTCGCCACCGACACGTTCCAAAGAGGACGGCCGCTTTTGGCGTCGATCGCGATCAAACGAGCGTCGATCGTCGCCATGAATAGCATGTCGCCAAGAATCGCCACTCCCCGGTTCACACGGCCGCAACAGGGGCGGGCAGCTTGCTCCGGAGTGTAGGAATACGTCCAGTAGACACGTCCGGTGGCGGCATCCAGAGCGACCACATCGTTCGGGGCCTGGACGGTGTACATGACTCCGTCAACAACCAGCGGCGTGGCTTCGAACTTCTCAAGCGATCGAGCCTGAAAGATCCATTGCAGCTCGAGGTTCTTCACATTCTCTGGAGTGACCTGGGTAAGCGGGCTGTACCGCTGGCCATTGTAGTTTCCGGAGTACGTGAGCCAGTTGTGAGGCTCTTGATTGGCGCGAAGGATGCGGTCAAACGAGACCTGCGCCTGGAGCGAGCCAGCGGCGACGAAAATGAGGAGTAGCACACGTGTGATCATGGGATGAGGCCTTTCAGAGAAGCCAGGTAGCTGACCACGTCGGCCAGTTCCTGGGAACTCAGCTTGTCCCGATAAGAGGGCATCGGAGAGTTGTTGACGAAGGCGTATTCTCGCAGGTTCGACTTTGAGAACGATCTGAGCTGTTCCTTGGAATCGAGGAGCTGGATGGTGAAGCTATCTTGATTGAGAAGTCTGCCGGTGATCGTGGCGCCGTCCCGGGTAATCACGCGGAAGGTCCGATTCGCCGGCACGACCTCCGCGTCCGGTTCCAGGATGGAGCGCTGTATCTCGACCATGCGCCGAGCCCCGCCAATTTGACTGAGATCCGGTCCAACCCTGGAGCCATTGTCTCCGACCCGGTGGCAACTGGCGCAGCCGCCCTTACCTTCAAAAACGGTCTTGCCTCGAGTCGCATTGCCTGGGGGGAGAGCGGCACTGGCGGCTGCGGTCGCGGCCATGGAGCGCAAGTATGCCACGATGGTTGCCGCATTGGGTTCCGATATGTTGTTCGCTGCCGCCATTGTGGTTTCTGGTACACCGTTCCGGATAATGCGGACAAGCTCATCGTCGGATGTTGCACGGCGGAATTTGCCGTGGCCGATATCGGCGTTGGCGAGGGCATCGCCGTCGGGGCCATGACAACGAGTGCAGTTCGCCGCGTATTGCTGCTTACCTGCCTCGATCTCGGACTGAGTGTACTGGTGTTGGGCAAACAAAGTACTGGCGGCTAATATTAGAATCAAAACACAAAATCGAACTGGCCACATACTCATCGCCTTTCAAGATTGGGAAATGCGGATGATCTTACCTCCGCCAGTTCGGGAAGGTCAATCGAACCAGCGCGCAGGCGGGGTGGTCATTTCAGATGAGATGCTTAGAAACGCATTTACCACCCCGTCCGCGCCAACTTTGGTGGCCTTCGGCATCATTCTTTTTGATGGCGCAGCCACCCCTCCTTCGCAAGCTTCGCAAGGAGGGGAATACGTTCTTCTTCAACATTCGTCCCACACTCTCCTCCGGCCTTGAGCTTTGTATCGCCCGCCCGATAGACTCACATCTGGCTAATCATGGATTCCATATACGACGTGATTGTCATTGGTGGCGGACATAACGGATTGGTC
>QHXC01000464.1 GCA_003222815.1 Acidobacteriota bacterium
ATGCCGCTATTGCCTCCAGTGACGAGTGCGATCTTCCCGTTGAGCTTGTCCATATTGACCTACCTGTTGTGATTATTGATGATCGTTATCATATATAATTATTCATGACGCACATGATCCCAAGCTGTCGGACGACATCCTGCAAGCGGCAACGAATACATTTGGTCATCTTCCGAATAAAGCGAACTGAGGACTTGGGTACATGTGGATACGCATTACACGTCCTTTGGATAATTCCGCGGTGTCTGGCACTCGCGAGCGACCCGTGACAATGGACTCAAATCCCGAATGAGCCGCTACGCAACGGCCGCCAAAGACTCGGAATTTCCGGTGATTTAGGCATGTCATTGAGCCGCGGATTCCACGGATTCCTCGGACTTATCTGTGCAATCGGTGGAATCCGCGGCTATTTCCCCTTCGCGTAATTGGCGCGTCTTTCTTCCTCATTGTGAATCCGTTTCGGTTTTGTGAACCAACAACAACACGGTTTGCGCGCCAAGCAACAAACTAGCAACTGTCAGATGCGCGACCTGAGTGGCTGGTTTGAGGGAAACATATGCCATGGCAACGCCCAATGCGACCTGGATGCTGGCCAGTCCCACCACGACATATCCCCAACGAATAAGCGTCGCTTCCTTGGTGAATCTCGCCCGCAGCCACATCAGGACCAGAACGGAGCCGGCAAACACGACCAGCGCACCATCACGGTGGAGATGGTCAAGCGTTCCAACCGACGCCAACGCACCCGCACGCGCCACACCGTTGTCGATCGCGGCGTCAATGGCGCCCCGTACCTGAGTGCCAAGGCCGATCTGGACCATCGTCACCACGATCAGCGCAATGAGGAACGGTGAAGGCGGCCCGCCCCCTCTACTGAGTGAGCGTACCGTGGCATAGAGCAGCAACTGCACGATCGCCAACGCGAAGATCATGTGGATTGTCACGATCCACGCCGCGAGCTCATTGGCTACGACGCGTCCGCCGAGCCACCCTTGGAATCCGGTCAGTAGCAGCGCTGCAACTGTGGCCCCGAGGATCCGCGGCTCACGACGATAATGCCGCCATGCCGACACGGCCGTGGCGAAAATCAGGAAACCCACCGTCACGCCGAGTAGACGGTTGAGATATTCGGTCCACATCAGCGTGGGATTGAAGAGCGATGGATCAAATCGTGACGGGAGTTGCGCCGCCGACGCTGGTGGTATCCACGACCCGAAGCATCTCGGCCAGTCGGGGCAGCCCAGCCCCGCGCCTGACGCGCGGACGAGACCGCCGACAAGAATCAAGAGATAAGTGATTGCCGTCGTGCACAAAGCGAGGCGTTGAAATGAAGAAAGTCCGCGCGGTTGAAACATTCTGTTGTGCCTGAAGTTCAGTGCTTCCATTGTGACCGGTTTCAATCCAGCGAATGTTGCACGAAGGAGTCCTTAAACAGTACTACCACGATGGTGTTATTCAGCATGCACGACAGAAGTAACACAAAAACACTCAATGTGGTGATTCGCTCAAACAAGGAAGCGATGAGAATTCTTTAGACGACTTCGATCTCGCAACAAACCGCACTGGCAATTGATGAAACGAAGTGACAAATGTTGTGGACGGTAGCCATTTTGGTAGAGATGTTATGCCATCGTCGCTATGGGCGACATTAGTGACCTTGGTAACATCGTCGCCGGAGCATTCGCACACCCAGACGAGGCCGGCAATGGCGAGTATCTGCCACTTGTCGGTGATTTCATGAGCTTCAATGAAATCGTCGACACGCGTGGGCCCGAGTGAAAGTCCCACTTCAGACGTAGTACGAGCGCGAATGACTTTTAGGATTGAGACCGCGACGCGAGGGAGATTCACAGTATTCCGTCTCAGCGGCCGAATCGAAGCACAAGCGATCGCCGAATTGACAAGACTCTTTCAGCAGCTCCAAACGGACTACTGCGACATCACTGTAGATCTGAAAGACGTAAGCCTGGTCGATCGCGAGGTAGTGCGATTTCTGGCGCGCAGCGAAGCCGACGGCGTGACGCTCGAAAACTGCGCTCCATATATTCGCGAATGGATGGAGAGAGAAAACGATTGAGGCACATACGATGAAGCACACATACAAAGCGATGGAAGTTTCGACGCCGGACCATCTTCATCTGCTGGAACGACCCATTCTTGAGCCTGGAGCGGGTCAGGTTCGGATTCGGGTGGAAGCATGCGGAGTCTGTCACAGCGATGCGGCCAACGGTTATGGGCACGTACCCGGGTCTGGTTCTTCCACGCGTTCCTGGGCATGAAGTAGTTGGCCGGATTGAAGCCTTGGGCAGCGGAGTGTCCAAATGGAAAATCGGTCAACGGGTCGGTGTCGGCTTCTTCGGCGGCGAGGACGGCGTGTGCGAACTGTGCAGACGTGGAGATATCGTGAATTGTCAGAATCCGGTGATACCCGGAGTAACCGGCGACGGAGGATATGCGGAAGTGATGATCGCTGAAGCACGCGGCATCGCCTACTCCAACCACTGCGGAGGCGGCAGGAGCACAACTCGCAGCCATGGCGGACTGGGCGAAGTCCGGAGGCGAGCCTTACGCTGATTTGAAGAAGATCACGCAGCCGGTACTTGTCACGAACAACGACACGATGATCCCTACAGTCAATTCGTTCACTCTCAGCGCGAGCCCAATAAGTTGGAACACGTCAAGAGGTACGTTCGAAATTTGGCTTTATGGCTTGACCCGGATGGCTAAGAGGGAAAAGCTTGCCGCTCGTCTCGACCAAGTCCGCTTCGCCGCCGCACTCGGATTTCGTGTTCGGCCGCTAGTTTCACTCCGCCGGTGGTTAATGCAAACTGAAGACAGAGGATTGACCAAAATTGCGAAACCTGCCGCAACGCCGCTCAGCCACCGCTCTCCGGAGAGCTAAGGCAGGCGAGAGCACTCGCACGGTCGTGATCGCATTCCTTGCCAACATCGTTATCGCGGTTGCGAAGTTGTTCGCAGGCCTCGCTTCCAGATCCACGGGTATGCTTGCCGAGGCTGCACACTCAGCGGCGGATTCAGTCAACGAAGTGTTTCTCGCCGTCGGGCTACACCGTGAGCGCGCACCTGCAGATGAGACGCACCCCAGCGGCCATGGGCGCGAGCGATTCCTTTGGGCTTTCATGGCGGCTATCTCGTCGTTTCTTATTGGCGGTTGCCTGTCCATCGCCTTGGCCGTCGCACAGTTCAAGGAACGACACGCTGTGTCTGGCGGCCCTGCGGCGTGGATCGTTCTCGCGATCTCGTTCGCTGCGGACGGAGTGTCCTGGCTGCAGAGCATGCGGCAAGCACGCCGGCAAGCGAAAGAATATGAAATGAGCGTGTGGAGTTACATCCTCCATTCCAGTGACCCCCTTGTGCGTGCCATCGTCGTCGAAGATAGCGCTGCGCTGATTGGCTTGTGCCTGGCCTCCGGCGGTCTTTTCCTAAGCAACGTTCTCGGGACGAGCGTGCCGGACTCTCTTGCGTCCCTATTCATAGGACTGCTGCTCGCAATCACGGCGTTCGGGCTGGCATGGCCGCTCGCGGACTTTCTGGTGGGGCGGTCTCTTCCCGCTCCGCTATTGGAAAAGTTGTACACGATCATCAAGGAAGATGCAGCGATCGAAGAAGTCTTGTCGCTCCGTGCGACATACTCAGGCCCTGAAGAGGTGATCGTCGTATCGAAAGTCCGTCCATTGCCGAACTTGACTATTGAGCAACTCACACGGGCGATGGACGACCTCGATCACACGATACGTCATGCGCTGCCAATCGTTGCGGATATCTTCATCGACGTCACCGCGTACCGTGTCCAAGACAATTCTGGTTCGCCGTTGTGAAGACAGCTGTTGCTTCGAACCTCGTTCGCTTCCGTGTGAACTCCCGATGCGATGGAAGGCGAGCGAGGAGGCAGCAATCGGCGTCTTGGCGTTGCATTGCCGGAGTCGGTTTTCCAAAGCTATAATGGCGCCCATCTAACGCGTTTACTGTGGCGAGTTTGCATGTCAAGGCAGCCAGACTCGTCGTTTTGAGAATAACTGCCTGAGGCTTGGCCGCGGCGATACTGAAACCGAGGTCATCCGTCGTCGGCCATTGAACCGGATCGTCCCGTTGGATCAAACTAGGCTGTGCCGACTTCCCGATATCGGAAGCAGTCGACGAGGTGATCGTTCACCATTCCGACTGCCTGCATATGTGCGTATATAACAGTGGGACCCACGAAGCTGAATCCGCGGTGTTTCAGGTCCTTGGTAAACGCATCGGATTCGGTAGAGGTAGCGGGAATCTGTTTCATAACTTTCCAGCGGTTCACTTTGGGTTGTCCGCCGACAAAACGCCACGAATATGCATCAAAACTTCCGAACTCCTCCTGAATTGCGAGAAACGCCCGCGCGTTGCGGAGGGCCGCCTCGATTTTTTGTCTGTTTCGAATGATCCCTGGATCCAGCAGCAGCTTCTGAACGCGTTTCCCAGTATATCGCGCCACTTTGTTGGGATCGAACTCGCTGAAAGCGCGGCGATAGCCTTCACGCTTGTTCAGGACGATCGACCAGCTCAGTCCGGCTTGCGCCCCTTCCAGAACAAGGAACTCGAAATGTTTGACGTCATCGTGGACCGGCACGCCCCATTCCCGATCGTGATATTCGAGCATCAGGGGATTGTTTTCTCCGACCCACCCGCATCTTTTCTTGACCTCGCTCATACTTGAGCGAAGCCTCCATCAACGAACAATTCTGTCCCGGTGATGTAGCTGCTGTCGTCGGACGCGAGAAACACCACGGCCCGAGCGATTTCTTTAGGTTTCGCAAGCCGTCCGAGTGGCACCGATGCGTTAATCGTCTTTAACCGTTGCTCTCCGACCTCCGAAGAACCTAACAGTTCCCTCAAGCCCTCCGTGTCTGTGGAATCATGACTCACGACGTCCACACGGATCTGCCGGTCCTTCAAGTCCGTCGTCCAAGTTCGCGTAAACGAGCGCACAGCCGCCTTTGTGGCGCTGTAGACACTGTTTGCGGGCAGACCTTTGCTGGCGACGATCGACGCGTTAAGAATGATTGACCCGCCTTTGTTCTTCACTGATCTGACCCAGCAGTGCGTATTTTGCAACGCCCGCATTCGCGAAGACGACATCGAGTTTTCCTTTTTCGCTTTTGATTTGCGAGAACAGGCGGTCGAGATCCTCAGAGTAGGAAACATCCGCTCGACGTCGGAAAGGTCCGCCCCATTCGCAATCATTTCCAACGTCCGCTTTTCGGCGGCGTGTAACGTCGCAGTCCGCTTTGCGCGATCATCCAACTGGCTCATCTTTCGATACGGACTTAGATTCTCGCATGGGAATGAAGCGTATCCAACCGTCGGACGATTTTGACGCCCAAGAAAAGCTGTATTTGGAACAGGAAATCCGTGGAGACATGGATTTCGAGCAGATCGTGGGGAACTGCAGTAATTGCCGCTCTAACCTTTTGGCATATGTCTTGCGCAGTCAGAGGGCCGAGGGCTGATACGCATGTTGAGAATCTCTATTGTCGAAAGTCCGCGCCGCTGCCGACTGGTCGTGGAGGTAAGCTGATCCCACCCTGGACCGTCGAACTCGCGACGGCGGGCGAAAAAGCCAGAGCGGATCTCCATGGGCGCGAACTTATCGTGGGACCTCCGCAGCCTAACCGCCATCGGGGCGCAGGGAGAAAGCGTGCTCCTGCAGTTAATGAGCGAAAGGGTCAAGCTCCGCTGCGGCGTGTTTACAAAGGAGGTCTTGAGAAGACTCGCGTCAACGTCTCGTTGACAGTTTTGACAGCTTGGCAAGTGCTTTCGCATTCCCACCATCAATATCAATCGTTTACTCGAAGTTAAGAGCTGGCACCCGCGTTGCATTGGGAATTATCGATCGAGTGCTTTTCAGAACGACATATTGAAGGAAACTACTGTGACGAATCAAAGCAAGCCGTACGAGCCCATGACCGCAGACAATGCCGCTCTGATCCTCGTCGACCATCAGATCGGCTTGATGACTGGAGTGCGTGATTATGAGACTGGCGAACTTAAGCGTAACGTTGTCGCTCTCGCCAAAGCCGCGAAGGTCCTGGGGGTCCCGACAATTGTCACCACCACGGCGCGTGACAGCATGTGGGGGCCGACTTTTCCGGAACTAGTCGAAGTCGTCGGCCCGGAGCGCATTATCGACCGCATGTCCGTCAACGCTTGGGACGATCCGAAGGTTGCAGCTGCCATCGAGGCAACCCGGCGCAAAAAACTCATCTTTGCGGGTGTTTCGCTGGAAGTCTGTGCCGGCTTTCCTGCAATTACGGCCATCGGCAAGGGATATGACGCCTATGTTGCTGTCGATGCCTCCGGCACGTTCAGCCAGACGAAGCGTGAAGTGGGCCTGCTCCGGATGCAGCAGGCTGGGGTGATCCTCTCCGACTACAGCACGCTAATGATCGAGATCCTCAAGGACAACGCCAGCCCGTTGGCCGCCGGTGTCTACGAGGCTCTCGATATGGCCTGGGCAAAGCTCGTCGGCCAGTTAGCGAAGGCATACGGCAAGTAAGTGTCATCGAGGCGTCTTAGGCCCTTACGCTCTCTGATCGCACTGTTGTTTGGTGCTGTCAGAGCCGTTGCAGCAGATTCATCGGTTGTCGAGGAAAGAGACGTCGTTCTCTTCGTCCAATAGAGCGTCGGATATTGTGATTATCATCCCACGGTTCTATCGTTGGTGAATCTAAACCGGGATTTACATCGTGCTTTCCGCTTGTTTCTCTCGAAGTGCCTTTAACGCTCCGCCCCAGGCAATGACTTGGTCGAGCATGACGTGAACGTGTTTTGCACCGATCAGGGCAGTCAGTTTTTCATTGTGTGCTGTGGTGCCCATAACTCTGTCTCCTGTCGGTTAAGATCCGTTTCCGAGTTGTCGGCGCAACTCACAGTCGTCCCTCGTTCTGCAACCGTTGTTGGATCTCATCGATCCGCCGTTCGCCCGCACGCAGTGTGGCAGCGCTGGTGTGCACCGAGTATTGTCCGAGCACGAGGTCGTGAGAGTGCGCTGCAGCTGAACCGAGAACAAAATCCGCATCGGCCTTCGCGTAGATATTGATGGGATTGTTCGACAGCTCAAAGATCGCAAGTTCACCGGCTTCCACCGTGTCAGGTACAAGGAGTTGGCCGGCGCTCAACGCAAGCCAACAAACCGTATGGTTGATGTCTGGTTGGTAGCGCCAGGACTCCCCGGCTCGCAATCGCACGGCCAGGTAGTTCAGCGAGCCCGGAGCCTTTAACGAGCTTGTTGCCTCACCGTGGTGGCCGATCAAAATACGTGCCGGACCGTCGCGCGCTACGCCATCAGGCGACAGGTAGATGTTTTCCACGGGTCCGAGTTCTTCGTCCGGCGGCAACGCGAGCCAGAGCTGGAACCCCCTGGTATGGCCCGTGTCGCCGGGTCCGCCACCGTGCCACGCTCCGTGAGCCGCCTTGAACCATTCGACGCCGCCTTCCCGCAAGATACCCCTCGTTCCGTTCGAATCTTCGTAACGGACGCTTCCTTCGAAAAGGTATGTCACTGTCGCAATCCCGGAGTGGGGATGCAGGCCGATCCCGGGAAACGAGATCTCATCCATCTCGAAGAGATCCAGGAACACGAACGGTTTTAGTAACTCACCAAGATCGCCGGGACTCATCAACCGCGTGATCGGTCCGTGCCGCCTTCCCTGGGTCCGGCCAATGATTCTTGGCGGGCGTGTAGAGATATCTGCGTGCCGTTCCGACGCGTGAGTTTCATTGATGCTGGCGGTAGCCATGAGCGTCTCCCTCCTCATTGGTTTCCTCTTCCATTTTTCTCGCTGATTGATGCGAGCCATCGGTACCAGGTGACAGTTCCCACCATCACAAAGAGAACAATGGCCGGCACGGGGCTTCCGCCGAGGACGAACAGGTGCGTTGCAATCGCGCCCACCATCGTCATCACGAGTAGCACGCCACCAAGCACCACTGTCGTAGGGATCAACAAAAGAATCGCGCCGGTCACTTCCAGGCCTCCGGTTAAGTATCGGAACCATTGGCCGAGGCCGATCTTGTCGAACATTTCCACCATTGGCGCCACACCAGCCAACTTCGATCCACCGGCCAGGAAAAACGTTGCTGCAGCCAGAATTTGCAAAATCCAAAGAACGATGTTCAAACCGTTAGTTGGCCGCGTAACTTCGCCTAAAGCCACGCTTACATTGGTCGCCATATCTCATTCCTCCTTTCGATCTGTCCTACTACTTACTTTAAGTAACTGGTTGTTTTTGTAAAGTAGGCACTATAAAGTAAGTAAGTGAGGAGATGATTACATGCGCCGCTCGCAGGAACTTCCGCCCCGTTGCCCAAAACCGACCCACGAACTGCTCCAGCTTCTGACCCGGCCCTGGACGATGCACATCCTATGGGTTTTAAGCACTTCCGGACCGACGCGATTCGGAGCGCTGCGCCGTCAAATCGACGGAATTTCATCGCGTCTGTTGACGGAGAGATTACGAGACCTGGAAGAAAAGGGTTTTATCTACCGCCACTACGAGCCGACGATCCCACCTGCCGTGACTTATGGACTGACCAAGCGCATGCAGGAAATTAGTGGCGCTCTTGATAAGCTGGACGAACTTGCCCATAAATGGCAGGAGGAAGACGCCAAAGCCGCTCGAAAGCGCAAGGCACAGGCTGTATGATTGCGTCGACCAACCCGCGGCTTTTGTTATGATAGACGCACGAACGTCAACGACGCTCCAGGATCGGTAGTGTCCTAATTTCTGTCCACGCGCACACTCTATCCGGGGAAGCGGTGCTCGACGCGCTCAAGATGATCCTCCTCGACGCCCCTCGTGGATTACCGCGAGTGTCATGCAGGACAGAACGCGGCGGCCTTCAATCAGGACAGTACACGCTCCGCATTCGCCGCGATCGCATGCTTTCTTTGGGCCAGTCAAGCGCAATGCATCACGTAACGCATCCAGCAGTGTCATCCGCGGCTCGACTGTTATCGCTCGAACCGACCCGTTGACTGTCATGCTTA
>QHXC01000465.1 GCA_003222815.1 Acidobacteriota bacterium
AAGTGCGGGAAGAGACCAATTTCCTGAATGACGTAACCGATGCGCCGCCGAAGCCGGATAGGATCCCAGTCTGTGGTTGGCCGGCCTTCGACAAGAACGGCGCCCGACGTGGGCTCGATCAAACGGTTGATCAATTTAAGCGTCGTGGTTTTGCCCGAACCGCTCCGTCCAAGAAACACAACCGTCTCGCCGGATTCGATTCTGAATGAAACGTTTTCCAGGAGAGCACGGCCATTGATCGCATAAGCCACATTGCGAAACTCCACGATCGTGCTCATGGGCAGGAGTGTAGCAGACGCCGGGGAATAGAGGCCAGGAAGCCAGCAGGTGGAAAACGCAACTTATGTTCTGCTGCACGATTCAGAACTCAAAACCTTATAATCTTCTGCGTATGTTGTCGTGGATCGAGATCGACGGCAAGCGGCTGTGCGCCAACATTGACGCGTTCAAAAATCTGCTTACGCCGATCACGACACTCATGGTTGTCGTCAAGGCGAACGCATACGGCCATGGGTTGCAGGCAGTGACGCCTCTCATTGCCGAGCGAGCGGATTGGCTTGGGGTCAATTCCCTGGAAGAGGCGCTGGAAGTCACCAGTCTGGGAATACAAAAGCCAATCGTCATTCTAGGACATACCAGCCTCGATCGGATCGAGGATGTCGTTCACAACGGATATCGCCAGGTGCTTTATCGATTGGATGTGGCCGAAGCACTCTCTAAATCTGCCGAAAAGCTTGCGAAGACTTCCAAGGTTCACTTGAAGATCGAAACGGGAACGAACCGCCAAGGAGTGGCGCCATCGGAGTTGGAGGAATTTGTCGGCGCGTTGCGAAAGTTGCGGCGTCTTGAAATCGAGGGCGTGTATACACACTTTGCCAATATTGAAGACACGCTCGATCCTTCATTCGCCCGGTCGCAGTCCAGACGATTCCAGGAAGCGCTATCCACGCTCGCGCGCGCCGGCATTACCCCGCGGCATGTTCATGCAATGGCAACCGCAGGCGCGCTGCTGTATCCGGAGCTCAGCTTCACGATGGCGCGCGTGGGGATCGGCGCCTACGGCGTCTGGCCGTCGCGCGAAACCCAGCTCGCCTCGCGCGAGCGTGGCCGCCTCATTACGCTTGCCTCAACGCTGACGTGGAAAACACGAGTAGTCCAGATAAAACAGGTCAACGCAGGCGATCACGTCGGCTACGGTCTGACGTACCAGGCCACACGGCCGATGCGCCTGGCCGTTCTGCCCGTCGGCTACTACGATGGTTACGATCGCAAGCTCTCGAACTCCGGACGCGCTCTGATCCACAGCCAGCCAGTCCCGGTCATCGGACGCGTGGCGATGAACATGACGATGCTGGATGTGACGGACGTTGGTGCTCAGATTGACGACGAAGTTGTTTTGTTGGGACGGCAGGGTAATGCGGAGATTCGCGTCGAGGAGTTGGCGGAAAGGATCGGCACAATTCCGTACGAGGTGCTCGCGAGACTGAACCCGTTGACACCACGGATATTAATAGAGAGCTAAACGCCAAACCTCTGATATTTCCCTCGGAAATACAGAAGCGGGTTCTTGCCGGCCTCCAGCACCTCGGCCGTCAATACTTCTCCCAGGAAAATGGTGTGATCCCCGCCGGGATACATCGCGACGGTCTTGCACTCCATGACGGCGAGCGAATTCCAGAGCAGGGGCATGCCCAGCTTCCCCTCGAAGTAAATGCTGTCCGGCCGCTCCAGATCCTTCTTTGCAAACATTCGCGACAGATCTTCCTGGTGTTCGGAAAGCATGCTCACGCCGAACCGTTTCGAATCGTTGAAAGCCTGAAAACCGCTAAGGTTATTGTCCAAACAAATCAGAACGAGAAGGGGAGTCAATGAAACCGACGTAAAGGAATTCACTGTCAGACCGTACGGCTTGCCGTCCTGGTCCAGCGTGGTGACAACGGTAATTCCTGTGGCGAAGTTTCCCATCACTTGACGAAACTTGTCGGAAGTAATCATACTGGCGCCTATCATAGCCCAAACCGTAATATAATCCGCCCACCGATTTTGGCCGGAGGCTTGGAGAAACCAGATGAGACGCCACTTTCACGGCTCTTTGTCATTCCTCATCATTTTAACGGCCAGCGCTATTTTGGTTGCGCAAATCAGCGTTGATGTCCGGCTCGTAAATGTCATAGCGACGGTCACTGACGACCGCGGCCGTTATGTCGGCAACCTGGCCGCCGAAGATTTCTTCATCGAGGAAGACGGCAGACCCCAGAAAGTTTCGCATTTCAGTCAGGACAACGATGTGCCGATTAGCGTCGGCGTGCTCCTGGACACCAGCGGCAGTATGGAACGAAAGCTCCGTACCGCCGTCGATGCCGTGGATCGGTTCGCTGATCGCATTCACAAGGATGACGAAATCTTTCTTATGACGTTTGCCAACGAGCCCATTTTGCGACAGGACTTCACAAACGATCGAAACAAACTCTTTCACTCCATGCACAAGATGCTGCCCACGGGCGGAACCGCTTTGTACGACGCACTGAGCGAGGGACTCGCGAAGATTCGTTTGGGCCGCCACGACAAGCGGGCCATTCTTCTCATCACTGATGGGCAAGACACGTCCAGTTCCACAACCATCGATCAAGTGCTCCGGACAATCCGCGAATCGGAACTGCTTGTATATTGTCTGGGCATCTCACCACTGCCGCGTGCCCAACGCTCCGAACGCCGGTCGTCGACTTGGACGTTTCCGCCGGTCTTTTCGCGTAAATCCAGCGTGCCGGTCCGCCGCGACGACGTCGACATGAATGTTCTGCGGACGTTTGCGGACAGCAGCGGGGGCGGCGCATTCCTGCTGTCGGAAGGTCTTGTCGGTGGGCCGAGCACGCAAATGGAAAGGGTTCTCGATACAGTCGCAGAAGAGCTACGGAGTCAATATACGCTCGGCTACTACCCGGCGCATGCCGACGATGGCCAGTACCACTCGATTCGGATCCGTACGAAAAAGGGCAATGTGGTGCGCGCGCGAAAAGGGTATATCGCGACTTCGTCGTAGAAGGTTTATCCCGCTTTAATATTTCTCAGAAACTCAGCGGATTTTTCCGGCAAGGAAGCGTTGATGAAGAGCCTCCTCACGACACGAAACCCGTAGTCCGTGTACCGATAGCTCGGGGGCAAACTGCTGCGGTGCGCAGCCCGAGAGGCTTTGATCTGATGCCGCCAGGAGCCGCCGCGGGAGACGCGGCGAGTTCCCTCCTCCGGACCCAGAGGATTCCTTTCCGGCGATACTGCGTAATAGTTTTCCGCGTACCAGTCCAGACACCACTCATGAACGTTGTCACCCATATTGAAGAGACCATAACCATTCGGCCGTCCTTGAGCCACTGCTCTTGGACCCGTCCATTCGCCACTGAGGTGATCGACCGCTGACGGCGCCTCGTCTCCCCAGGCATACTCCGCCGTCTCCAACCCCCCGCGGCATGCCTTTTCCCATTCGGCTTCCGTCGGGAGCCGATATATTTCACGCTGTGATTCTGTAGCCCATTCGCAATAGGTCACCGCATCGAACCAACTCACGCCGATAACAGGCTGATCCGGTTGGCGTACTCGCGGCGAGTGACGGTGATGCTCGCAATTTCAAATGCGTCGAGCCAAACTCGGTGCCGTGGGCTTTCCCAACGGTAATGATTTTCCGATCCCATCCAGAACCATCCTTCGGGAATCGGGACCTGCTTTGAAAGATAAATTGGACACAAGTTGCCGAATCTCTGGTATTTTCTCCTGATCACAACGGCTATTTTAAGCTTGATCAACGGCGAAAAACGAGAGGAGGACAATATGGGTCTCTTGAGAATCGCTCAAGCACCGGTGGTAACAGTAAAGCCCCAAACAACGGTCAGCGAAGCCGTGCGTACAATGGACCAGGAAGGCATTGGAGCGGTTGCAATAGTGGAGGGCGATATCCTCCGCGGAATTTTCAGCGAACGTGATGTCATGCTTCGTATCGTTCTCCAGAAGCGCGATCCAGAAAGCACTCGGATGAAGGAAGTCATGACGTTTCCGGTTGAGACCATCTCCCGGAGCGCCACTGTCGACGACGCGCTGAAGCTCATGCTTGAAAAGCATATCCGGCACCTGCCCGTCGTCACCATCGATGGCAAGCTGGCAGGCATGCTCTCCATCCGAAACCTCCTGCATGAGAAAGTGGAGGAACTCACCGATCAATTGGATTCATTAGAAGCTTACTTCAGCGCGGACGGCGCGGGCGGATAATCGCACGGCGAGTTTAAGCCGCGAATTGCGCGAATGACGCGAATGGGCCGCACAATTGTCCTGTGACGTTGCCAATCACAATTCAGGCGGCCCATTCGCGTCATTCGCGCAATTCGCGGCTTAAAACTTTGTGGTTACTTCATCGGCGTGACGCGCACCTCGATATCTTTGCCGACAAGCCCCTGCACGACCGAAACGTTCGAATCGCCGTAGTGATACGGGTATAGCACTTTCGGCTTGAAGTCTTTGGAGGACGCGCTTATTACCAAACGTGAAAATGTACCCGTTGCCGCGACCTTTGTCGTGGAAGAGCGCGCCGGCCTGTGGACCGCGTTTCAAGTTGTACATTGGAATAGCATCAACGCGGATTCCGTCGATATCCTTGGTTTCACCGTTCTTCATGACCGCCGCCCCGGCAATCTTCTCGGCCACGACGGTGGGCGCTACGATTTTGGTGCCCGCTTTCTTCACTGTGTCGATTGCTTTCTGGTCGAAGTGATCGCCGTGAATATCGGTAACAAAGATCCAGTCGGCTTTGGGATATTTTGTCAGATCCGTCTGCGCTGGATCGACATGAATCACTTTTCCGCCGTACTCGAACATCAGCGTGCCATGTGTGATCGGTGTGATTTTCAGATCACCTTTCGAAGTCTTCTCCGTGGCGGCCTGAGGCACGAGAAGGAGAAGAGAAACAAGAATGGAAGCGAGATTCATATGGTCTCCTAGCGAGCTGAAGCCCGCGGCTATAGTTTGTCAAACGTTTTGCCCAACCCGTTCCGCTGCAAGCTGGATTCGCTTTTCCACCGACGAAATGCTTGATGGATTCGTACTTCTCGGGCTCGTCCATAACATTCGAGGTCCGATATACAACGTATACGCAACGAGCTTTTCAAATTCAATCAGGAAGGTCCTGACGTCACGCCGGTTCTGCCACCACCCGCTTCGATTGAGCCCTCCATGTTTTGACGCAACGACCGTAAACTCGAAAGCCCGCCTGAAAACGTATTTAGCTGTAAAGCGCGTTCGCCGTGTGTGGTAATTCGATGTAACGATCACTAGCGACTTCCAATGCTTTTCGGCAGCCAACTCACCGACGTGAACGAGTTCGTCGAATGTGTCTTGAACGTAAGGTTCCACGCGAATAATCTTTCCTTCGGGAACGCCCAGGGCACGCAGAATCCTTACGTTATTATCGAGGCCTGTGGCAACTTCGATTCCTATCTTACGCAACTCCGCCTCGTCAGGAAGCAGCGGTTCCGCCGTGACGACCACGTAGGAACCGAATTTATCCCGATACAAATCGGCCGCACCCCAGGCTCGTCCGGCTTCTCCACCACCAAGCAGAACGATGGCGTCGGCTTTCTTCGGTTCCGAATCGCTGATGATGATGGAAGCCGTAGAGCGGAGCAGCGGCTGATATCCGAAGTACGTCAGCGGGACCATCACCAAGATAAAATTTACAAAGAACAGGCTCCTACCCCCGAGTCTTTGCCTGCCGGGACGCGGCCTTAAGCTTTTCCCCAACCGCCACCTCCAGGCGACTGAATCGAGAGAATGTTGCCGGCCTCAACCCACGTTGTGAATTTTGATGGTAGCTGTTGGTTCCGCCCGTCATTCCTAATCAGAATATTCGAGCCTTGCTGTCCGGAGTCGCCGCCATTCAGTCCGTAGGGAGGAAACTTCCGCCGATCGGAAAGAACCGTAATCTGCGTTTTGTTGAGAAACCGCACTTCGCGGATCACACCGTCGCCGCCGCGCCATTTGCCATTTCCGCCGGAGCGGGGACGCAGCGAATAACGGACGACCTGGATCGGATAGGCATGTTCCAGGGCTTCGACCGGCGTGTTCATGGAATTCGTCATATGTGTGTGGACACCGGAAATGCCATCCATCGTGGGCCGGGCGCCCATACCACCGGCAACGGTTTCATAGTAGGCCACGGGTTGTCTGGTACATGGATCAATGCCGCCAAATGTGAAGTTGTTCATCGTTCCCTGGCTTGCCGCTGGAATCCGGTCCGGCAGCGCGTTTGCTAGACATTTATAGAGGACATCAACGATACGCTGCGACGTCTCTACATTTCCACCGCATACCGCGGCGGGTGGACGTGCGTTCACAATCGTGCCTTCGGGCGCGATGATTTCGAGCGGCCGCATGCCACCTGCATTGGATGGGATGGAGAACGGCACTAGAGTTCGAAAGACGTAGAACACGACCGACGCTGTAATAGCATAAACTGCATTGACACTACCTTCGACCTGCGGATCAGAGTTCGAGAAATCAATAGTGGCACGGTCATTTTTGATTTGGATCCGAACGCGAATGGCGACCGGCTTGTCGGTGATGCCGTCGTTGTCGAGAAAATCTTCGGCTTCGTAGATTCCGTCGGGAATGCGGGAAATAGCACGCCGCGTCATGCGTTCGCTGTAGTTAAGGATTTCAGTCACGTACCGGCGAACCTCGTTCCATCCATACTTTTCGACAACCTCGATCAAGCGGCGCTCGCCCGTGCGATTGGCGCCGAGCATCGCGGCAAGGTCGCCTTCGCGCTCCTGCGGAGTGCGGACATTCGCCATGACCAGGTCCCAGACATCCGGATTGATCTTGCCGCCAGACATCAACTTGATCGGAGGAATTCGAAGACCTTCCTGATAGATCTCTTCGGCAAGCGGCATCGATCCGGGAGACATGCCACCGATGTCCGAGTGGTGCGCCCGGCATGCGACATAGAAGAGGAGCTGCTTTTTGGAGAACACGCCAGATACAAGAGTGATGTCGGGAAGGTGCGTTCCACCCTTATACGGGTCGTTGAGAGCGACCATGTCACCAGGACCGATGTCCCGATTCTCGATCGCCGCCCTCACCGAAAGTGGCATCGAACCCAGGTGAACCGGCATGTGATCGCCCTGTGCGACCATGTCCCCACGGTGGTCGAAAACAGCGCACGAGTAATCCCGCCGCTCCTTTATATTCGGAGAGAAGGCCGTGCGCTTCAGGGCTGCCCCCATTTCCTCCGCGATGGCGTGGAAGAGGCTCTTAAAAATTTCGAGCTGGACTGGATTGGTTTTCATCGGTTCAGACCCGTCACGGGCGCAGCCGTTGGCTCTTTAGTAGAGTGACATCGCGAGCAGACAACACGAGGTTCAGGTAGGTGTCGAGGCGGCATTCGAAATCTCGAGGCACCAATGTTGTCGAGCTGTACTCGCCGATAATGGCCGGACCTTTGATAACGTGGCCATGACCTAACGTCGCGCGATCATACACCGCAGTCTTCATACGCGTGCCATCGATCCAGGTAGCGCGTGTTTCAACGGGTTGAGGCTTACGCCGTTGTTTCTCTGCTTTTTTGAATTTCGGTTTTACGGTTCGCCCAAGAAAAGTCGTCCGGACGTTGACCAACTCTACAGCGTTGTCCGGATTCGAGTATCCATACCGGCGGTCGTGTGTCTTGTGAAACTCTTCAATGACGTTCGCCACCAGCGGAATCGTCAGCTCGTACGACTGACCGCGATAGCGCAGATCGACGAAATCCATGGACCGAATCTCACTTTTTTTGAAACCTTCGGCTTCCAGGTCGGACTGGCCAAGCCGATACAGCTCTTCCAATGTCTTTTTCAACGTTGCGTTCGAGCCTTCCGCCTCAATCAGAAGTGTGCGCGAGTAATCCTTTCGCGTATCCGCTAGCAGAAGACCCAATGCGGAGAGTGCACCCGGAAACCGCGGCACCACAACCCGTGGAATTCCGAGACCCTTGGCGAGGCTAGATGCGTGTAGGCCGGCGGCTCCGCCAAAACAAAAAAGCGTGAAATCGCGGGGGTCATATCCGCGTTCGACGGAAATCAATCGGATCGCCTGTTCCATGTTGTTGTTCACCACATCGATGACGCCTTGTGCGAGTTCCTCGAGACTTTTCCAGCGGCGCGTCCACTCGATCTTGCGAACTACAGGTTCCACGCGGTCCACAAAAAGCGGCATTGTTCCTCCGAGAAAGAACTGCGGCAGCAAACGGCCCAGGACCACATTCGCATCCGTGACAGTGAACTGACTGCCTTTCCCGTAGCAGATCGGGCCGGGGTCGGCGCCTGCGCTTTCCGGCCCAACTTTCAGTGCGCCGCCCGGATCGAATTCGGCGATGGAGCCCCCTCCAGCGCCGACCGTGTGAATGTCGATCATCGGAATGCCAACAGGCATGCCGTCAAGCTGGTTTTCATGGGTGATCTTGATGCTGCCGTCGCACAAAGAGACGTCCGTCGAAGTGCCGCCCATGTCAAACGTGATGACCTTCGGATAACCACAAACCTGCGCCACATGAAAGGCCCCCACAACACCGCCAGCCGGACCCGAAACAATCGTTCGCACCGAGGCCTCGGCGGCGGTTTCGGCCCGAACGGCGCCACCGTTGGATTGCATGACGCGCAAAGGACAATCTTGAAGCCTCTGTTGAAGCCGGCCCAGATACCGGCTCATGAGCGGGCTCAGGTAAGCATTGATGACTGTGGTAGACGTACGTTCATATTCACGATATTCGGGCAGGATTCGGGACGAGAGGGAGACTGGAATATCGAGCAGCTGGAGCTCTCGCAGAATCTCGTTTTCATGCTCGCTGTTTGCGAATGAATACAGCAGAGAGACCGCGACCGATTCGACGTTTTCGCGGCGCATGTTTTCGATCAGGCTATGAAGGTGCTGACGATCGAGCGCAATCTCAATGGACCCGTCATGGAGCATACGTTCGCGCACACCCAGCCGCAGACCGTCCGGCACGAGCGGATCGGGCCGCGTGACAAAGATGTTGTATAGCTCGCGACGGGTTTGCCGCCCAATGACGATGACGTCTTCAAATCCTTCCGTCGTGAGCAATGCCGTACGCGCGCCTTTTCGTTCGAGCAAGGCGTTCGTCGCCACTGTGGATCCGTGAATTACTTCCCTCACCGCAGCCTGGTTCTGGCGCGTCAAGCCCTGCATGATGGCTTCTTCGGGATTCTGCGGCGTGGACAGTTCCTTGAAGATTTCGATCTTGCCGTCGCGAATAATGACGAAATCAGTGAAAGTCCCGCCAGTATCGACGCCGACTCGAAGATTTTTCATGATTGGCAGAATTGGCGAAATGCGCGGCTAAAAATATATTCGTGCGACGTCGCTGACATGACCGGCGCCAATAGTCTCGAGATCCTGAATCGTACCCTGTGGATCACGCTCCCAGGTCAAGGCCTGAAGATCCCCTCGCAAGGTTTCAAACCGGTGTATAGCCACCTCTCGGGCCCACGCGAATTCGGTATCCGGTGGCTTTTCCGCACCGATTTGCTTGATCCAACGGAGAATCACAACACGTTTTTCCGCGTCCGCTCGGATCTGAAGGTCCGATCCTTCGCTTGCGCTGATTCGAAGCTCAACATCACGCCACCATCCTGCTTCGATGAGCTTGCGATCCAGCATAACCTTAAGAATGACCAGTGCTGGCAAATCACCCGTGGACACGCTTCCCTTCGGAACGCCAGGCTCGCCGCTGTCGTTGCCTTTGAATGAACTCCAGAGTTCACGCGCCCGATCTATGGAGTCCGGCCGGGCTAGGACGAGAATGCGGTCCGCTCGATATTTTTGGAATCTCTTCAGCATTTCAGCATCAGGCTCACCATCCAATTGAGTGAGCGGTCCCCCGGATACGAAGACCGCATTCGTGCCGCTCGCAACGATCGAGACACTCGACGCAAGCCTCTCAGGCAGGGAGCCGGGTTGTCGGGAATGCTTGTGCTCCGGAAATGGGCTAATCGTCAGCGTCATCTCCTCTCCCCGCGGGAGAGCGTTGCCCGAAGGGACGGGTGAGGGTCTCCGGTTAGCCCCTCCGTTCAGGTCTTCCACGTCGACCGCAGTCTGTTTCGCTTTTGGGGCCCAAGTGGCGACCACGCGATTCCCAATGAGCAGATCACGAGCCGCCACACGCATCTCGTCTGCATTCATTGTCTGAACCCACTGGAGCCCCTCCTCGTGCCGCTCCGGAATACCGTGACTCTCAAACCATTCCCGTACGTATTTGCTCTCGAGATACGAACTCGCTTCCCGTCGCGCCGCTTCGAGGTCCATCCTATCGGCACGAGTGAACTGCAGGCGTTGAATTTCCTGGAGGAGGTTCTCTTCGACGGGTTCCGGAAATTGTCCGGCGGGCACAGGTAACTCCAGCCGGTAGTAGTTCGAGTGTAGCGTTAATGGAAGAGCCGTCGCAGGTGACAGGGCCAGGACTCGATGGATCAATCGATCCAGCAGCAAAAGGGAATACCACTCTCTGTAGTACACACCGGGACTCGGCACTGCAAAGATGACCGCACCGGTTGGCAGATCCGACTTAAAGCGCAAGGTACGCTCCGCGGACAATCGGTTAGGAGGCGCTTCAGGCCGCTCTTTCGCGCCTCTGCTCGGAATGGCCGCCAGACTTGGTTGAAGCGTTTCCGGAATTGGTCCGGAGATTAGAACAAAAGCACGATACGTGGCGTATTCCGGCACCTCATAACTACTTCCGACCAAGGCGTTCCGAATTTCGTCTTCAGCCTTAGCGCGAAAATCTTCATTCGTACGCGGCGGCTGCCCTGCTTCTTTCGGAACCTCTTTGAACAGCGCTGTCAGTTCGTCGGTAAACATGGGGAGAGCCCACGTGGGCGCCTTTATCCGAAAGCCCGTGCGGTCGATCTCTTCGAAAAACTGGATATCACCTCCTGCCGCGTATACCGCAAGCTCCAGGGACCGTGCAGCATTGGTGGACGAGAGTGCGGTCAGGCCGCCGAACCCATAGCCGGCCAGGATCTCGGCCGATTCGCCTTCCGCTGGAAATTCAACCAATCGGATGCCATTAGGTAGTGCAGGGTAGAAAAACAAGAGAGCCAGAATGACAGAAATAGGCGCAAACACTCGTTGAGCCTACCGTCTGAAGGGTAGTGTTTTCAAGGATGAATATGCTAGATTTCGATTCTTGACCTTTAAGCCAGATTTCTGACCAATGCCTGTTTTTTAAGGAGCAACTGTGAACGTCTACGAAGGCAGGAATATCCGTAATGTCGGTATCGTCGGGCACGGAGGAAGCGGCAAAACCTCATTAGTTTCGGCGATTCTTTTCGATACCGGCGCAGTGAATCGCCTTGGCCGCGTCGAGGACGGGAATGCCCCGACGGACTATGACGAAGAGGAAATCGAGCGGAAAATCACGATCGGAGCCAAGCTTGCCTTCTGCGAGTGGAATAAGAACAAGATCAACTTTCTCGATACGCCCGGGTTCGGAAACTTCATCCAGGAAGCTCGAGGCGCGCTGCGGGTGGCTGACGCGGCAATAGTTGTCGTCGATGCAGTTTCCGGCGTCATGGTTCAGACGGAAAAGTCATGGGCATATGCCGATGAGTTCCACCTGCCGCGATTGGTCGTGGTCAATCGCATGGACCGCGATACCGCAAGCTTCGACCGATCCCTCGAATCCATCCAGCAGACTCTTGGCCGGATGTGCGTTCCTATCCAGGTTCCGCTCGGCGAAGAGAAAGCCTTCAAAGGCGTTGCCGACCTGATCCAGATGAAGGCTTACATCTACCAGAGCGATGCATCGGGCAAGTTCAGCGAATCCGAAATTCCGGGCGATGTGATCGGCCGTGCGCAGGAATATCGAGAAAGGTTGATAGAAGCCGTCGCGGAGAGCGACGAAAAGCTGATGGAAAAGTTCTTTGATACCGGATCGCTTAGCGACGAAGAGTTGATCTCAGGACTTAAGAAACAAATCGTCGAGGGGAAAATCTATCCGGTGGTTTACACGTCGGCGACCGGCAACATCGGCATTCAGCCGCTGCTGAATACGATTCTGAATCTACTTCCAGACGCGATCTCGGCCGGAAGCGTTACCGGCAAGGACTCGCACGGCAACGAAGTTCAACGCAAGATTGCAGACAGCGAACTCTTTTCCGCTTTCGTCTTCAAGACGTTTTCGGATCCCTTCACGGGCCGGATCTCTCTGTTCCGTGTCTATTCTGGAACGCTAACGACCGAACTCCAACCCTACAACCCCAACAAAGGCGTAACGGAGCGGATTGGATCCATCATGCTGTTACAGGGAAAAACACAGGTCACGGTTCCAAGGGTTCACGCCGGCGATATTGCCGCTGTTGCAAAGCTCAAGGAAACACAAACCGGCGATACGCTCGCAGACAAAGCCCATCCGATAATGTACCCCGCAGTAAAATGGATCGAGCCGGTCATCTCTTTCGCGATCGAGCCGAAGTCCCGTGGTGACGAAGAAAAGATAAGCACCGCTATCCATCGGCTCATGGATGAAGACCTCGGGCTGCGCTATTCGCGCGAACCGCAGACAAAGGAGTTCCTGATCTCCGGCCAGGGCCAGATGCACGTGGAATTGTCCGTGGCGCGGCTAAAAAAGCGGTACGGCGTGGAAGTGACTCTGAAGCCACCCAAAGTTCCTTATCGCGAGACCATCAAAGGCAAGGCTGACGTCCAGGGCAAGCACAAGAAGCAGACCGGTGGTCACGGCCAGTACGGCGATTGCAAGATCCGAATGGAGCCGCTACCCAGGGGTAGTGACTTTGAATTCGTGAACGAAATCTTCGGCGGCTCGATCCCCAGAAACTTCATCCCCGCCGTTGAAAAGGGAATCCAGGAATCGAGGCAGAAGGGTGTACTTGCCGGATTTCCCACGGTGGACTTCCGGGTGATTCTCTATGACGGCTCCTACCACGACGTGGATTCATCCGAAATGGCCTTCAAAATCGCTGGTTCTCTCGCCTTCAAAAAAGGCGTCAAGGAAGCCAGGCCGATTCTCCTGGAACCCATCATGAACGTTGTAGTGCAGGGACCCGACGAGTTCGCCGGCGATCTGATGGGCGATCTGAATAGCCGGCGCGGCCGCGTTCAGGGAATGGAAGTGCGGGGCCATACCACAGTCATCAAGGCACAGGTTCCCCTGGCCGAAATGCTCAGCTATGCCTCCGACCTAACCTCGAAGACCGGCGCCCGTGGAAGCTACGTGATGGAGTTCAGCCACTACGACGAAGTACCTGCACACCTCGCCGAAAAAGTGATCGCCCACGCGAAGGCCGGCGCGACCAGCGAAGAAGAGGAAGAAGAGTAATCTACGGTTTGGTGTCCCCAAAATGAGAAATGGTCAATGATCATTGACTATTTCTCGCACGCTACAGCGGTGGACCCGACGCCATAGCCTGCCCTGAGCCGTAGATCGCCCAACTCCAGATCGGTTGATCCGACAGGATTCGGACGGAATTCGCCGCAAGACTGATCGTCGCACTCTTTGGCAGTCCACCGGCAGCGTCGTATACCTCGACGAGGATAGTGGCGGCCCGATCGCCGGCCGCCAAAGCTAAACCGGTGAACAGGCCGTTGCCCTGAGCGACATGCGCGAAAGAAGTCTCCGTCGCAGCGGGTGCTGCACCGATCGAAACCAGGCTGGTTTCGTTCTCGATGTCGAGGATGCCCACCAGTGATCCGAGATTCGCTGCAAACACCCGTGTAGCCGCCGTCACACGCACCGCGCTCGTTCGGATTGTTTCGCTTGATAGTTGCAAGAGACTCGCAATTGAAGCGCGGATGCTTGCGTTGGGCTGGAGCTGAAGTGTCGTAGAGGAACTTCCGTATGTGATGGTAAGAGTCTGTGGCATGCTGCTGACATTCGCAACGGTCAACACCGAGGCGTATCCTCTGCCAGTCACGGCCTGGGGGAAGACCAGCGTGGATTGCGCTGCCGACATCGGAACTGCGGCGTTGATTTCAAGCTTGCCGCTGGAGGAGAGTCGTTCCAGAGCGGCTAGCGCCTCCGACGCTTGAATGCGTGTGACTCCGAAAATTGTGGTCGTCAGGCGGCTCCTCGGTGGAATCGTCAGCGATTGGACATTGGCTGTGCCAAAGGCCGTGAGCGTCACGTTCGCCGTGCGTGTTGAAGGATTCACCAGAATCGCCGAAGCACCATTGTGAAACAGCACGAAATCGGAGGACAGACCTCGCACGACGCTGCCATCGAGCCGTGTGGCGTCCCACGAGCCTGTGACGGTGTAGATTCCCAGGCCGGTTCCGGACGCCTCGGTCTCGATCCAGCCATCGAATGTTTGCGTTCCAAAGATCTCTGGAATCAGCCTTGCATATTGCTGGCCGGCCGCAAGAGTAATCGAAGTTGGATTCCGAACGCCTGCCCCCGAAAGAAGTGCTCCATTCGAATCCATTGCTTTCAGCACCACCGTCATCGGAGCCGGAGAATATAGCGCAATACCACTATATTCGGTGAGCCCATGAGGAGCCGAAGCAATGAGCTTCACCTCCGGCTGGAATGTTGGATCGACGCGAATACCGTCGGAAACTCCGGCATCGCTCGTTAGACCGGCGTTATTGACCGCTCTGACCGCAAAGTAGTACGTGACGCCGATATCGAGATTCAAGCCCCCCGCAACCGCGGCGTTCTGCGCGGTTGACGTGTAGGCTCGCACATCGGTGGCGCCTGGCGTCCTTCCGATCGCATATTGGAATTCCCGGATACCGGATTCAGGATCTTCGGCCGTCCAGGAAGCCCAAAGCTCGGTTCTGCTTTGGGTCGCCGCGCCGCCGTCGGTCACAACGGGTCTGGTGGGCGGAGTGGCGTCGGGCACAGCGACGGTGTAGTTGCCGTTTCGGAACCGGTATGTCACGAAAGACTCGCTGCGGATGAATGCCTGGTTGAAGCTGCTCAGGAACGCCGTGGTGCGCTTCAAATCCTGGGAACCGATTGTTGCGCTAGATCCATCGGAGCGCGGACCAGTCATGTTCTGGTAGACGAACTGAATATCGTTGGTACCCTCGAAGAGAATGGCTTCGAACGTCACGCCGGCGGTGAGATTGCGTCCATCTTCATCAAGGATGCTCATGTTGGACCATTCCACGATGAACTGCCGATTCGGCGTCACGCCAATCGTTTGCGTATTGATGCTGCTTTCGGAACCCATGATGAGATCGTCCCAGAATGGCGCAATCAAAGAGGGAGGAACACTACCCACACTCCCGTTGGGCCGCGTTACGCTCTGGGCGGGCAGTGAGGCATTCTGAAACTCGGCATTCGAAATTGGCTCAAGACTGAGCCAGCCATTTGTCGCAATCGAGATGCGGGAATCCACAGGATAGATATCTCGAAACAGGCTGAAGGTGAACGGAAGGCCAGCCAATGCTGTGGCATCATCACTGTTGCTAAAGCTGAGTTTTGTGGCGCCGCTGGAAATGGTGGCATCGATGAAATTGTAAGCAACAGCAGCCAGGTTGCTGCTGGACGGAGCACTGGTGACCAAAAAGTCGGGACCGGTGGCTGTCTGCCCATAGGCGGTCACGGTGATGGGTCCGCTGGTGGCACCAAACGGCACGATCACGGTGATCGAACTCGTCGTTGCGCTCACAACGCGCGCCGCCGCGCCGTTGAACTGCACATCGATATTCTGAGGCCGCGTATCGAAATGGTCGCCCTCGATTACAACTGGCGTGGACGGTGGACCGCTGAGTGGAGATACTCGAGCAATCGTTGGAGGTGCGGAGAAATAAGTGAACGCCCGGGCCGCAACAGTCCATGTTCCATCGGAGTTCATGACAACCACATTCACAACACCTGGAGTACCCCTGGGAGTGGTCGCTTGTATCGTGCCAGGATTCACCACCCGAACATCGGACGCGGGAAGCCCCGCAAAGAAAACCTGCGCGCCCGGGCGAAGGTTCGCCCCGGTTATCGTCACCAGAGTGCCGCCCTCCACGGAGCCGGCTGACAGCCCGACTGAAACGTTCACAGGTGGAACCTCGGTGATCACAACAGCACCACTCAAAACGGAAGCTGCGTCCCCTCGATTGACTGCGACGTTCTTCGGGCCCAGCGGAGTCGTGGATAATACGAACAAGTCCATCGATGCGCTGGTTAATGCGGTGGACGAAACCCTCCCTCCAAACGTGGGTGGACCCAGAACCAGGTCAGTGCTTGAGGTGGTGAACGAAACACCTTCCGCGATGTCTTCTCCACCGAGGCGTAGTGTTGCGTGGCTGAACAGCGGAAACCGGGAAGCAAAACCGGGACGAGTGAGGTTCAAGCCAGTT
>QHXC01000466.1 GCA_003222815.1 Acidobacteriota bacterium
ATGTCCGATCCGAACCCCGTCATCCGGTCCCGTGCGTTGGAACATTTCAGAAAAACGGAATTGAAGGTTAAAGGTTCACCATATCCAAGCGGCCCAACGAGGATAGGAATTTTCAAAAGGGGGTGGGCCTTGTCGAGTCTCATACTAGAAGTGTTATGTCAACTTCGGTGGGGCACCGGCCGGCCCGAGGAGGATTTAAGCGAAACATTTCCTGGGGAGCGGCCAAATCTAAGATTTTTCAAGGAGATCAATCATTAATCACTAATCAATTTTCAATTCATCCGAGGTTCTTTTGCCGTGTTGTCAATTTTTTCACGTCTCCTATGACCGCCCAAATTCGAGTTCCGCAACAGAAACTAGCCGCTTCGATCTTGAACGCGGCGACGTCTCATGAGACATTTTAGGGTTCGATTAATGCTGCAGGAGAGTAAGCCGTACTGGCACTCCCACTCGCAGTACAACCGGTTGACGTCGTGACCAACCGGCCGGCGCCCCCTCCGCAAAGGATGCACTGGTTTGCCAGCGGCTTGCTTTGGGCAAGAGAACTGTCCGTGGCAAAAGGGGAGACAAGTGTGAAGATTGCGATGTTTTCCTGGGAGGCGTTGCACGGTTGGGCGGTGGGAGGCGTGGCGGTGCACGTGACGGAACTGGCGGCGGCACTCCAGCGCAAAGGCCACGAGGTGCACGTGTTCACGCGGCCGACCTACGGCAGCGGCGGGGTGTTCTGCCACGACGGCGTCTGGTATCATTATTGTCCGCACAATTTGAACCGCAATTTCGTGGACGAGATCCAGGACATGTGCCGGTCGTTCGTCTGGCACTTCTTCCAACACGAGGACACTTACGGTTATTACGACGTTGTCCACGCGCATGACTGGCTTGCATCCAACGCGATGGTCTGGATCAAACAGGGGCGGCCGGATCACCGGTCGGTGTTGACGATGCACTCCACCGAGTACGGCCGCTGCGGGAACAATTTTTGGGGCGGCACGTCGGCGCGCATCCGCGACCACGAACGCCACGGGACGTACTGCGCCGACCGGGTGATTGCCGTCAGCGGCGCGCTGAAGGGCGAGTTGATGTGGATGTATAACCTGCCGGACTGGAAGTGCTGGGCAATCTACAACGGCGTTTCCTACGGGAAATTCGACGGCTGGCTCGACTCCGGCGGCGTCAAGGCCCGGTACGGCATCGGGCCGATGGATCCAACGGTTTTGTTCTGCGGCCGGCTGGCGCTGCAGAAGGGACCGGACCTGCTGATGGAGGCCATCCCCGGCTTGTTGCGATACTATCCGCACACCAAGTTCATCTTCGCCGGCGAAGGCCATCTGCGCGGCGACCTGGAGCGGCGGGCCCATCAACTTGGCGTGGCCCACGCCATCCGCTGGTTCGGCATGCTCAACGGCCACCAGCATGCCGAACTGTTCAAGGCCTGCGACGCGGTCTGCGTGCCGAGCCGCAACGAGCCGTTCGGCATCGTGGTGCTCGAAGGCTGGGCTGCCAGCAAGCCGGTCGTGGCCACCAGCCACGGCGGCCCCGGCGAGTTTGTCTGGCACAACGTCAACGGCCTGAAAGTCCACCCCGCCGTCGAATCCGTTGGGTGGGGGTTGGGCACGTTATTTACCAACTGGGAGTGGGCGCGGTGGATGGGCCGCAACGGACGCATCGCCGTCGAGACCGAGTTCACGTGGGACAACATCGCAGATAAAACGCTGCAGTGTTACACGTCCTGAGGTCTGAACCTTCAAACGAACAACATTAGGAGGCACACGTATGAGACCAATGAGTGAGGAACCGGCAAGCAACCCAACCGAGACAGAAACGAAGGCCGAGAACGCCATCATCGAATTCAAGATCACCCTCCCCCAGGCCCGCGCGGTCGCCCTGGCAGGCACGTTCAACGGATGGGATCCCAGCCGCACGCCTTTGCGTAAGGAAGGCGGCGGCCTGTGGCGGGTTGTCCTCCCGATCAGTCCCGGGCGGTACGAGTACCGCTACGTGGTGGATGGCCGGTGGCTGGACGACCCGAAAGCGAAGGAATCCGTCCCGAATCCATTTGGCGGCCGCAACGCGGTGCTGGTGGTGCCCGAGGCGCCGCGGCCAGCTTCCACCACAACCGCCGTCGCCGATTGGGCAGGTGGCTACAAACCGTAGAAATCGGCAGAAGGCACGGGACCCGGCAGTTGCCAACGCCACAAGGCCGTCGCAGCGGTTGTTACCGGCCGTGGCGTCGCCGTTTAGTTTGTTGTCGGGCGAAGACCTGAAACGGCTCGCCACCGGCGCGCATTCGCGTTTGTACACGAAGCTCGGCGCGCATCCGGTCGGCCTGCCTGGCGTCGAAGGCGTGTACTTCGCGGTTTGGGCGCCGCGGGCATCGGCGGTGTCGGTGGTCGGCGACTTCAACCAGTGGCAGACCGGCGCGCATCCGCTCGGGCGCTGCCGCGATTCGGGCGTGTGGGAAACGTTTGTGCCCGCCGTCGCGCGCGGAACCAATTACAAGTTCCGGCTGACGACGGCGACCGGCCAGGTGGTGGAGAAAGCCGACCCGTTTGCGTTTCACGCCGAATTGCCGCCGCGCACGGCATCGGTCATGTGGGACCTGGACTATCACTGGGGTGATGGCGCGTGGTTGGACGAACGACGCCGGCATGACTGGCGCGCCCGGCCCATCGCGATCTACGAGGTCCATCTCGGCTCGTGGATGCGCCTGCCGGAAGAGGGCCATCGCTGGCTGACCTACCGGGAGCTGGCGCCGAAGCTGGCGGCGCACGCCCGCGAGCTGGGCTTCACGCACGTCGAGTTGCTGCCCTTGGCGGAACATCCGTTTTACGGTTCGTGGGGCTACCAGCCGACCGGCTTTTTCGCGCCCACCAGCCGCTACGGCACGCCGCAGGACCTGATGTACTTCGTGGACCATCTGCACCAGCATGGGCTGGGAGTAATCTTCGATTGGGTGCCGCTCCATTTTCCGTATGACTCGCATGGCCTGGTACGGTTCGACGGCCAGTGCTTGTTCGAGCACGCTGATCCGCGGGACCATCATCACCCGCAATGGGGCAGCGTGATGTTCGATTATGGCCGGCCTGAGGTGCGCAGTTTCCTGTTGAGCAACGCGCTGTTCTGGTTGCGCCAGTATCACGCCGACGGCCTGCGGGCCGACGCGGTGTCGTACATGGTATACCGTGATTACGGCCGCCGGCCCGGCCAGTGGAATCCGAACCGGAATGGCGGTCGCGAGAATGTAGAGGCGGTGGCGTTTCTGCAGCAATTGCACGAGGAGATCGCCGACGAGTTTCCCGATGTGTTGACCTTCGCGGAGGAAGCCACCACCTATCCGCAGGTGTCGCGTCCGACGCACCTGGGCGGGCTGGGGTTTACGTTCAAATGGGACATGGGTTGGATGCACGACACGCTGGAGTACGTGGTCAAACCGTTCCATGCGCGTCGCGGTCAATTGAACAAGCTGACGTTCCGCCTGCTGTACGCGTTTGCGGAAAACTTCGTGCTGCCGCTCTCGCACGACGAAGTGGTGCACTGCAAACGCTCGCTGCTCAACAAGCTGCCCGGCAACCACTGGGACAAGTTCGCCGGGCTGCGTCTGCTGTACGGTTACATGTACGGCCAGCCCGGCAAGAAACTGCTGTTCATGGGCGGCGAGTTCGGCCAGTGGCGCGAATGGAATCACGACCAGAGCCTCGACTGGCATCTGCTCCACGAGCCAGCCCACCGTGGCATCCAGCACTGGGTGCGCGACCTCAACCAGGCTTACGCGCAATTGCCCGCGTTGCACGAAGGCGACTGCGAGCCGGCCGGTTTCGAGTGGATCGACTGCCACGACCACAACAATCAAGTGCTCACATTCCTGCGCAAAGGCCGAAGCGGCCAGCCAGCGGTCCTCGTCGTCTGCCATTTCCTGCCCGGCGTCATCTGCAACTACCGCGTCGGCATCCCGTGGCCGGGCCTGTGGCGCGAGGCGCTCAACAGCGACGCCTCCGACTATGGCGGCAGTGGCACCGGCAACTGCGGCGGTCTGCAGGCCGAGGAGCACGGCTGGCACGGCCGCCCCTACTCGCTGAACCTCACTGTGCCACCGTTGGCCGCGTTGTTCTTCGTGCACGAGCCGAAGGAGAACTCCGTTCATGCCTGAGGTCTATCACGCGCTCGGGTTGAACATGCATCAGCCGCTCGGCAACCTGATCGCGCTGCACAATTCGCCCGAACGCTGGGAAGCCAGACAAATCCTCTGGTGCTATGACCGGCCCACGCGGATGCTCGAAGGCTACGAAGACGTCGCCCGACTCCACCTGGATTTCTCCGGCACGCTCTTGAAACAACTCGAAGACCCCGGCGTGCGCGAGACGTTCGCCGACGTGGTCCACATCGCCGACTTCCTCGACCGGTACCGGCGCTCCAACATCGAGTTTCTCGGCACCGGTTTGTACCACCCCGTGTATCCGCTGATTCCACCCAGCGACTGGGACACGCAGACCGCGTGGTGGCTCGGCCTCGGCCGGCATTTGTTGGGCCGCGATCAATTCCCCGGCTTCTGGCCGCCGGAGATGGGATTCTGCATGGAGATGATCCCGTCGCTCGCCCGGCACGGCTATCAGTACGTGATCGTGGACTGCTGGTACATCAAACCGAAACGACCGATGCGCTGGGAGGAGTTGCGTTACCGGCCCTACCTCGCCCGCTACGACGGCGCGGAAATCATCATCGTGCCGCGCGACCGCGAGTTGTCCAACGCGCAACTGGCCGGCCTCGATCCCGGCTGGTTTGAATACGAAGTGCAACAACGCACCAAGCACTGCGACTTCCCGGCGTTGATCACCACGTGGAGCGACGGCGAGAACGGCGGCTGGTTTCGGATCACGCGCGTGGAAAGCGGCTTCTGGGGTTACTTTTACCGGCCCCTGCTGGACCGCTACCGCGCCGGCACGCTGGGGTTCACACCGATCCACATCAGCGAGTTCCTGAAAAAATACCCACCGGCGGAAGAGGTCGAGATCCATCGCGGCGCCTGGAACACGGGCCATCACTGGGGCGGCGATTTCACCCAGTGGACCGGCTCACTCCTCCAAAAGAAAGGCTGGGACGAAATCCGCAACGCCAGCGCCTACTATCAGCAAGTCAAACGCGCGTTCGACCAGCGCCAGCTTGGCGGCGACGGCGCAGAAGTGCGGCAGCTCATCACCGGCGCGTACGAGCGGATCCTGACGGCGGAGACAAGCTGCAATTTCTACTGGGGCAGCCGCTGGGTGCACCGGTCGTTCGACGAGCTGGAGCAGGCTTATCATTTGTTGGACACGGCCATGGCGAAACTGAAATGATCATCTACAATCTGTTCCCATTGCTGGCAGGGCCGTTTGCGCAGTGGGCCGAGCATTTCCAGCGCGCGGCGGCGATGGGGTTCGACTGGATGTTCGTCAACCCGATCCAGTATCCCGGCTACTCCGGCAGCCTCTACTCGATCTCCGATTATTTCCGCTACAACCCGCTGGTGCTGGATTCGACCGACGCGACTTCGCAGGAGGAACAGGTCCGCCGGATGGTCGCGCGGGCGCACGAGCACGGCCTGAAAATGATGATTGACCTCGTCATCAATCACTGCGCGTTTGACGCGCCGCTGACCAGGGAGCATCCGGAGTGGTTCAAGCACGAGCATGGACGGCTCGTGCATCCGTCCTGTAAACATGACGACCAGACCGTGGTGTGGGGCGACCTCGTGCAGTTCGACCACCGGCACTCGCGCGATCGGGAAGGCTTGTACCGCTATTGCCTGCGTCTGGTGGAGCATCTGCTGGAACTCGGCTTCGACGGTTTCCGTTGCGACGCGGCCTACCAGGTGCCGGCTGACTTCTGGCGCCGGTTCATCGGCGAAGTGAAGTCGCGCCGCCGCGACATCGTGTTCATCGCCGAAACTCTCGGTTGCACCGCCGATCAGACACAGCAGACTGCGCGGGCCGGCTTCGATTACATTTTCAACAGCGCCAAGTGGTGGGACTTCAACGAGCCGTGGTTAATCGAGCAGTACCAACTGACCCGCGAGATCTCTCCCTCGATCGCCTTCGCGGAAAGCCACGACACCGAGCGGCTCGCCGACGAACTGGATGGCAACGTCGCCGGGCTGAAGCAGCGCTACCTGTTCGCAGCGTTGTTTTCGGCTGGCGTGCTGATGCCGGTCGGGTTTGAGTTTGGCTTTCGCAAACGCCTGCACGTCGTCCACTCCCGGCCCAGCGACTGGGAAACGACCGACCTTGACCTGCGGCCGTTCATCACCGCCGTCAACCGCATCAAGCGGCAATACCCGCTGTTTCAGGAAGAATGCCCGACCAGCGTCCTGCCGTACCACAACCCGAACATCTTGTTGCTCTGGAAGGCCAGCACGCGCGGGCCGTTCGAGTTGCTGCTCATCATGAACAAGGATATCTACAGCCACCAGGAGTTCGCGACCGATCACTTCCGGCACTTCGTCCAGGCTGGCGCGCCGTTGCGCGACGTTTCGCCGGAGTATCGCCTGGAGTATATTCCCGAGCCGTTTTACTACGCACTGCGTCCCGGTCAGGGGATTGTGCTGGTGACGACGCGCAATGGAGGTCTCCTATGAAAGCTGCACAAGTGTCACTGCGCCGCCTGATCTCTAAATCCGCAATCCGCAGGTGGAGGGAAATATCCTTCTCCGTCGAAATTTCAATTGGAGCTTGTATGAGGAGTATCGCGTTGAGCTTGATATTGCTGAGCGTCGCGTCCATCAACGTCATGGCGCAGGGTGCCGCAACTTTTCACGTCTTCCCACAGATTGCTGATGGCTTTGCCGGTAGTACCGCGTATCTTTCGAGCCTGGCGGCCACAAACGTAAGTTCGCAAGCGGCCACTTGTACCTTCACGCTTCGCGGCGGCGTATCCGGCCGAATTTCTTCGCCGACGTTCACGCTCGCCGCTTCCGGCGGGTTGGGTCTTCTCAACACAGTCGTCGCGGAGGGTACGATCCTGCCGTTAGCGACGGGGTACGCGCCTTTGAGTTGCACGCAGCCTGTGGCAGCCTTTGTTGGATACACCCTTTACTCTTCGCTGGGAACCGTTCTGGCTGGAGCGACGGTGTTCTCTTCGCCTCCGGCAACGCGATCCGAATTGCTCGTGCTTCAAACGGCGGGTTACCGTACTGCATTCGCGATAGCCAATGATACGGACAGCCCGGGTCAGTATCAGATCACTGTTCTCAATCTTTCAGGCCAGCAAGTCGCCGCGGCCAACGTGTCCGTTCCAGCACGGTTGAATGTGGCGAAGTTTGTTGACGAACTGGTCACGTTGCCGCCGTCCTTCACCGGATCCGCGTTCATCACAAGCGCCTCCGGCTCCTTCAGTGTGGTCGGCCTGCTCTTCAATGGGTCCGTCTTCACAAGCACACCTGCGGTGAATTTCGCCCCGTGAGAGGACGTGCCGGAGCGTGAGTTATCATGAGGCTCCTGCCTTCTCGATGTCGACCCGTGCGTCGTTATAGCACGCACCACCGCCCAGAGCGTCGACATGATCCGGAGCGAGCGCGTTGGCCGTCCACTGGTTGAACGTCGACCGGCGCCACAACCCTTTCGCCATGGACGCGACGCCCGGCCTCAACGCGTCCGAGACAGTCAGCGTGGCGAGGACCTCTCCGAAAGAGTTCCACACGCGGACGCGATCGCCCTCG